>PWND01000296.1 GCA_003557965.1 Bacteroidales bacterium
TTGGTTTATTAAAATTAATGCTCATAAAACAGGCAACATTTTAATTAAACAAGATAGAAAACCTCCTTTTTGACAATAATATTTTCAATATTAATTACAGAGGTTGTTATTTCTGATTGTATTGTTTTCACCAAAGCATTCGCACCGGAGCTTTGGTGAAAACATGCAATGTATTATAAAAGCGTGACAATTGTGAAAATTTAGCTTCCTTATCGCTTTTTAATACAGGGTTAAGTATTTATATTATTTTACTGTTGCTGCTTTAATTGTTCTGATGGGCCATCCATTGCTACTGCAGATTTTTCAATCTTCAGCCTGTTTTGGCCTTCAACTTCTATTGTAAAAGTTCTTTCCTGCTCTTCAACAATCTTTCCGTGAATTCCTCCTATAGTAACAATCTTGTCACCTTTCTTTAAATTTTCTCTAAACTTTTTAAGATCTTTTGATTTTTTCATTTGAGGCCTGATAAAAAACAGGTAAAAAACCAAAATGATTAATATTAAAGGCAAAAAACTACGTATATTAAAATCGTTGCCTGTATTAGTTAAAAGAATGTTTGTTAATACTTGAATATTCATAAAATCAATTTTTTGTTGTTAATAAATATTATTTCTGTTTGTTTTATTTGCTGTATTTATCTATTTCTTTATTACTGTAAAATTCCTCAACAAGCTTGTCTAATACACCATTAACAAAAACTTTGCTTTTAGGTGTGCTGTACATTTTTGACAATTCAATATACTCATTTAATGACACTCTTACAGGGATTTCAGGAAACTTTAAAAATTCAGTAATTGCCATTTTCATTATCAGTATATCCATCAGGGCAATTCTGTCAATATCCCAGTTTTTAGTTCGTTTTGATATTAATGGATCAAATTCTTTTGAGTTAAGTACAGTTTTGTTAAACAACTCTATTGCAAAATCTTTATCTTTAGGATCTTTATATAAGTTCAACAGTTCTATATCTGCTTCATCTGCCTTGTTAAACGTTTTTAAAGTCTTAATAATCATTTTGTTTACCAGTTCCCAATCATCAAGCCAGTAGATGCTGGTTTCTTCATAAAACGAATGAAGTAGTTCAAAAGTACAAACATCGTTAACAAAAATATTAATTACGAAATCCTTGTCTTCCCGGTAGCTTGATTCACTTTTGTTTAGATACTTTTTATAAAGGTTGCTTTCTTGCAGTTTTTTAAAGAGTTTACTTATTATATCTCTTTGATTGCTCCAGGATATATTATGATTACTTTCGGCTTTTAGCAGATTTTCACTGTTTTTAATTTTTCTGAGAACAGGATTTTCAATAAACCTTGTATTTGGGTTTAAATCATCGGGGCCGGGCAATTTTTTGTTTCTTTTCTCTTCAATCTTAACTTCAGCAATATGTAATAGCTCTTTTAACAAACTGAACTGATAAAGATATAGCTCGTAAATTTTTTCTATCCCATGTAATAATTCTTTTTTTCCACTATCAAGGTCACTGTTTCCTGATTGGAAAAAAGCATATAAACATTGTAAGACTTTAACACGTAAGTGTCTTCTGTTTAACATATTCGTAATGTTTATTTTTAAGAACGACAAATTAAAACACTGCAAAAGTAATTTTTTTTATCAAACTAATACGCATAAGCTTAACTATATTAGCGAAATAAATTTAATTGTAATATTTTTTTGCTCAACATTATTATAATTAAATTGTGTTTTATATTTTTGTAAACCGTAAAAAAAGAAGATTGAAAATCATGAATTGCTTTTAAGTGGTTCAGAAAAAAAAGAAAAGATTATGGATGAATTGAAAAGTAGTAATCAACAAAACGAATTGTTTTCTAAAGCAGTAAGAGCTGGAAAGAGAACGTATTTTTTTGATGTTAAAGAGACAAGGGCAGGCGACAATTACCTTACAATTACTGAAAGTAAGAAGCGCTTTAACCAGCAAACAGGAAAGTTTTATTACGAAAAACACAAGTTGTTTTTATACCGGGAAGACTTTGATAAATTTAAAGATGCTTTGCAGGAAAGTTTTGATTATATTATTGAGCGTAATCCAAATCCGCCGGAAAGAAAACCTAAAGACTTTAGCAACATTGAATTTGAAGATTTAGGTGATAGTACAAAAAAAGATGAAAGCCAGGAAGCAAAAGATGACAGTGCGGAAGAAGATAAAAGCACCGATGAAAATAAAGAAGATTCAAGCGAGTAATTGATTAAAAAATTGCTTATTTGCATACCAAACCGGCTGTTTTATGCCGGTTTTTTTTGCCAGAAACTTTAATAAGTTTAAAAATTATTTTTAAAAAGAATACAATTAAAGTAATGAGAAATATTAAATTTGCAGATAGGCAATACAATAGGCAATTCTCCGTAAAAAGCTGACTGCCACATAGTTGACAAATTATTGTTTTTTTGTTTAACTAAAGCATTTAATATTCAGTACATTATAAAAACTAATTGCAAAAAAAAATGAGTAAAGTAATATCTATTGCTAATCAAAAGGGTGGCGTTGGAAAAACAACTACTGCAATTAATCTGGCAGCCAGCCTGGCTGTTTTAGAGCATAAAACTTTGTTAATTGATGCTGACCCCCAGGCAAATGCTACATCAGGCATTGGTTTTAATCCAAAAAATATAAAAACAAGTATCTATGAGTGCATTATTGATGATGTTGAACCCAGGGATATTTTGCTAAATACAAGCACTCCTAACCTGGATTTAATACCGGCACATATTGACCTCGTTGGGGCAGAAATTGAAATGATAAATCTGCCAAACAGAGAGTTTATGATGAAAAATGTCATAGATAAGATTAAAGATGATTATGAGTTTGTTATGATTGATTGCTCACCTTCATTGGGCTTAATTACAGTAAACTCACTGGTAGCAGCAAATTCGGTAATTGTACCGGTTCAATGCGAATACTTTGCTCTTGAGGGCCTTGGTAAACTTTTAAACACCATCAAGATAGTTCAAACAAGGCTGAATACCGATCTTGAAATGGAAGGGATTCTGCTTACTATGTACGATAATCGCTTAAGGCTTTCAAACCAGGTTGTTGAAGAAGTAAGAAATCATTTCCAGGAATTGGTTTTTGATACAATCATTCAAAGAAATATAAAGTTAGGTGAGGCTCCCTCATTTGGAGAAACTATAATTATGCACGACATTCAAAGCAAAGGAGCGATTAATTATTTAAACCTTGCCAGGGAAATACTCCAAAAAAACAATTTAACAAAAGTAAGTGATTCAGAAAAAAATATTGATATAGAAAATGACCGCTAAGAAAAAAGCATTAGGAAAAGGGCTGAGTGCTCTTTTAGCAAACTCGGAAGAAGACGAAAAATCCCAACATGGCTATGAAAAAGATTTATTGTCAGTTGGCACAATCGCTAACATTGCAATTAGTGCAATAGAAACTAATCCTTTTCAGCCCAGGAAAAGCTTTGATGAAGAGGCATTAAAAGAATTGGCCGCCTCAATTAAAGAGCAAGGCGTAATTCAGCCAATTACTGTCAGGAAAGCTAAAAACAATAAATTCCAGCTTATATCAGGAGAAAGAAGATTTAAAGCAGCCACAATGGCAAACCTTGACGCTATCCCTGCATACATAAGAGTTGCTACTGACCAGGGAATGCTCGAAATGGCCATTGTTGAAAATATCCAAAGGGAAAACTTAAACCCAATGGAAATTGCATTAGGATACCAGCAATTAATAGATGAATGTAAGCTAACACAGGAAACCCTGAGCGAAAGGCTTGGAAAAGCAAGATCATCAATTGCTAACTTCCTCAGGCTACTTAAGCTTCCTGCCGATATCCAGGTTGGACTTAGAAATGAAAACATTTCTATGGGGCACGCTAAAGCTTTACTTGGATTAGATAATGTGCAAACACAGTTAGATGTATTTCATGATATTGTTGCTCAAAACTTAAGTGTCAGGGAAGCTGAAGAAGTTGTTTACAATATTGTAAATCAGCCGGATACCCCGGAAAAAGAAAGCAAACCAAAAAAGAAAAAAGAAGTTGACAGCGAAAAATATAAAGAAGTTCAGGAAAACCTATCATCATATTATGGAACTAACGTGCAAGTTAAAGCTAAACCTTCAGGAAAAGGCAGCATTGTAATCCCTTTTAAATCAGAAAAGGAGCTTGAAAGAATTATTAAACTTGCAGGCAAAAAATAAGAAAGCTTGTTGATTTAAAGCAAATCAAAGAAATTGGCAATATTAAGTTGGTTTGCAAAGTAATAAATTCCGGAGTGAAATGACCTGCGATGGTTTCGTCAAAAATTAACCAAGAAAAATAATAGACGCTAACCAACGTTAAAAGAAATAAAACAGAAAGCTTTGCATTATAAGAATATCATATTACTAATAAGCATATTTGCTTTTTTATTTTACTTCAACAATTCTTATTGCAGGGATTTTAATATTGAATTTGCAAAATCCATACCTGCTGTTAACTCCGATAGTATTATTAATGATACAATAATTGAAGATGGCCGAAGGCCAAGAGCAAGGGCTCCACGCGATACAATCATTGAAGATGTTTTTGAACCCGTTGAAATAACTGAAACTCCGGAGGAAAGAGATACAATAGTTGAAATTGCAGAAGAGTTGCCACAGGAAGAGATTGATATAGAAGAAGATGAAGTAGTTCAATCACCAACTAAGGCTGCCATGCTAAGTGCAACACTTCCCGGACTTGGCCAAATCTACAACAGAAAATACTGGAAAGTGCCTATTATATATGCAGGGCTTGGTGCTGTAGGATACTTTATAAACTTTAATAATACTGAATATCAAAAATGGCGTAAAGCTTACACCTACAGGGTTGATGGTAATCCTAACACAGTTGACGATTTCCCTAATCATAGTACTGAAGTATTAAGAAGGGCTATGAATTATTATCGGAGAAACCTGGAAATTTCATATATTGCGGGCGGTTTTATTTATTTGCTCGGAATTTTAGACGCTGTAGTGGATGCACACTTAATGGATTTTGATGTGAGCGAAGACTTAAGTATTAATGTTCAGCCTGGAATTATTCCGGGAAATTATAATTTTGGAATGAGCAGGTTTTCATCCGGAATCACTTTAGCTTTCAGGTTTTAACTTGCTTCAAAGGTGTAAAAGCCCGCTTATGGTTTTTGATTAATAATAAAAAAATTTCAAATATGACTAATGTAAAAAACTTGTCAGTAGCAATTATCGGTTATGGTAAAATGGGGAAGGAAATTGAAAATGTTTCACTGGAAGCCGGCCATAATATTACTTGCATAATAGATAATGATGATGATTGGTTGAAATATGAAAGCTGGTTAAAAAAATCTGATGTTGCTATTGAGTTTACAACTCCTGAAACTGTTGTTGACAATATAAAAAAATGCTTTGATATTGGTGTACCTGTTGTTACAGGCACAACAGGATGGCAAAGCCAAATCAATGAGATATCAGAGTTATGCAATGAAAAAAATCAAACTTTATTTTATGCATCTAATTTTAGCTTAGGAGTAAATATTTTATTTGAACTTAATAAGAAGCTTGCTCAAATAATGAGTAACCTTAACGATTATTCATTAGAAATAGAAGAGGTACATCATACGCAAAAGCTTGACTCTCCCAGTGGAACAGCAGTTTGCCTTGCTAATGATATTATTAAAATAAACAAGAAGTTTAACAACTGGAAACTTATTCCGGAAAACATAACAGAATACGACATTCCTATTAAAGCTATCAGAAAAAATAACATCTTCGGGGTGCATGAAATAAGTTATAAAAGCGGTATAGATAGTATTAAACTAAGCCACTCGGCAGCCAACAGGAAGGGGTTTGCAAAAGGGGCAATTACTGCTGCCGAATGGGTTGTTAACAAAAAAGGTGTTTATACGATGCAGGATATGCTAAAATTTTAAATTTCAAAAACTAACACATTACTATCATGAGTATATATATGATTCTTACGATTTTATTTTTTAATGCTATAATAATAGGCTTATATAAAATTTTTGAAAAAGCCGGATTTAAAGGCTGGTATGTTTTTATCCCTTTTTATAATTTTTACATTTGGCTTAAAGTCATAAAAAAGCCTTTATGGTGGTATATTTTTATTTTAATTCCTTACATAAATGTTTTCACCATACTTTTAATGATTGTAGAAACATTAAAGTGTTTTGGGAAAAACAACCTTGGGATTCAGGCAATTGCAATGATATTCCCTTACTTTTATATCCCATATTTAGGATTTAATAAAAATGAAAAATATATCCATCCGGATAAGAGAAAAATAATAAAACGTTCTGTCTCAAGAGAATGGGCTGATGCAATAATTTTTGCTGTGATTGCAGCTACTATAATACGCACCTTTTTCATTGAAGCATATACAATACCTACCTCGTCAATGGAAAAATCCATGCTGGTTGGTGATTACCTTTTTGTTAGTAAAATGAGTTATGGTGCAAGAATACCTATGACCCCGCTTGCATTTCCATTTGCCCACCATACACTACCCTTAACTGAAAAAACAAAAGCATACCTGGAGTGGATTAAATTACCACATTACAGGTATCCCGGGCTAATGAGCATAGAAAACAATGATGTTGTCGTTTTTAATTATCCTGACGGTGATACTGTTGCACTTGAAAAACAAAACCAAAGCTATTATGCTCTTGTAAGACAGAATGGCTGGGAATATGTTAACAATAAATATACAGTTGTGGCAAGGCCTGTTGATAAAAGAGAAAATTATATTAAAAGGTGCGTGGCTATTGCCGGAGACATATTGGAAATAAAAGATGGGGTGATTTTTATAAATGGTGAAATACTCCCCGACCACGAAAATGTTCAGCATAACTATAATGTGTATTCAAATGATGTGTTGCCTGAAAGGTTTTTTAGAAATTTTGACATAACTGAAGGAACAAAAACCAATGACTTCACTAACATTGAAGTTGAAAAGGGGTATAAGCATAAATATATCCTGGCTCTTACGAAAGATATTGCCGAAAGGGTTATGAATCTTGATATTATTGATGGAGTTGAAAGAATAATTGAAGAAGGAAGAAAAAACTATATTTTCCCGCATTACTACAAATACCCCTGGAATGAGGACAATTTTGGCCCTGTAAAAATACCTAAAAGAGGCCATACCGTTGATATTAACAGAAACAACATAATCCTTTACGAAAGAATTATTGAAGTGTATGAAGGAAACTCTCTCGAAGTGAAAGATGATATTATATATATCAATAACAAACCTGCCGACAGCTACACTTTCGAAATGGACTATTACTTCATGATTGGTGATAACAGGCATAACTCTGCTGACTCTCGCTTCTGGGGGTTTGTCCCTGACGATCATATCGTTGGAAGAGCATTATTTGTCTGGCTCTCTTTAGATCCTCTGAAAGGTTGGTTTTCCGGTAAAATACGATGGGATAAAACATTTAGAGTTGTCAGATAAACAATTAATTTTATTACAACCTGAAATAATAAATATCAAATAATTTTTTACATATATTTGCCTGATAGTTTTGTCAGGCAAATTGCTTTTCTAAAGCTATTATTAGAATTATTCGACTTGTTCTTAACATCTTAAATATTAAAATTACTAATGAAGAATAAGTATATTGACCTCATTGAGCAAACTTTCGAATTCCCACAGGAAGAATTTAAAGTTATTGATAATGAATTGTATTTTCATGATATCTGTATAATGGATATCATTAAACAATACGGAACTCCTTTAAAAATATGCTACTTGCCGAAAATCAGCCAGCAAATTCAAAAAGCAAAAAGGATGTTTCATGTGGCTATGTCTAAGGTGGATTACAACGGTACTTACAACTATTCATATTGCACAAAAAGCTCTCACTTTTCTTTTATTTTAGAAGAAGCTTTAAAAAATGATATTCATATAGAAACAAGTTCAGCGTTTGACACCTACATTGTTGACGAGCTATTGGAAAAGGAGCTCATCACTAAAGAAACTTATATTATTTGCAATGGATTTAAAAGGCCGTTATATACAGAGCGAATCAGTGAACTGATAAATTCAGGTTTTGAGAATACTATCCCTGTTATTGATAATAAAGATGAAATAGATATTTATGAAAACCTTTTAAACAAAAATAAAAAGTGCCAACTGGGAATCAGAATTGCTGCTGAAGAAGAGCCCATGTTTGAGTTTTATACCTCTCGCCTTGGTGTAAGATATAATGACATAATTCCTTATTATAATGAAAAAATAAAAAACAACCCAAGGTTCAGCTTAAAGATGTTGCATTTTTTTATTAATACAGGAATTAAAGACAATGCATATTACTGGAATGAGTTGTCAAAATGTGTTTACGTTTATTGTAAACTGAAAAAGATTTGCCCTGAATTAGACTCTTTAAATATTGGAGGCGGATTCCCGATAAAAAATACTTTAGCATTCGAATATGACTATGAGTATATCTGTGAAGAAATCATCTCACAAA
>PWND01000341.1 GCA_003557965.1 Bacteroidales bacterium
CAATTATTAATGAAAGAAAGGCATAACCGGTATTTGAATACATAAACCGGGTTCCGGGCTCAAAGTTTAAAGGTTGGTTTCGCCTGATAAACAATTCGAGCATATCCTCATTTTCAGGGTAGTGGCTTTTATTCCAAAAGCGTTCTATTAGGTTCATATAGTTTTGCAAACCGGATGTGTGGGTTAGAAGATGTTTTATTGTAATATCAGGGTATGGAAACTCAGGAATATGTTTTTCAACTTTATCTGCAACTTTAAGCAGAGAATCTTCCTGTAGAATTAAAATAGCTGTAGATGTAAATGTTTTTGTAATACTTGCAAGCTGAAATACACTTTCCCTGTTTAATGGCTCATAAGACCTGAAATCTGAAACACCGAACGACCGGTCGAAAATGATATTATTGTCGCGTTCAACATATACGTTTCCGTTAAAATTTATATCAACCAACAAATTAGTAATTGTATAATTGAGGTAATCTATGTTTTCCCGGGTAAGAATTGATGCTTCTTTTTCAATTGCACTTTCTGCAGCAGAGCGTTTTGCGCAACTGTTATCTCCGGCGAAGAAAAAATATATGCCAAGTACAAATATGAAAAAAAACAATAATAACCTTTTAGTCATTGTTAACAATATTAATTATTAAAATTTGCGGCAAAATTAACGGTTTAGTCATGATAAATCAAGTTTTACTTTTGAACAAGGATAATTACTAACAATATATTATATAAAAATTGTAACTTTGTAGGCTACATACAGTTTAACCGAATATTGTAATTATTATTATTCATACCTATGCAGAAAAACAAATTAACATTTTTAGTTATCATTTTGCTGGTAATTGTAAGTGCTTGTGTGCCGCATAAGCGTATGGTGTATTTACAGGAAACGGCAGAAGATCAGGATACCCTGAAGTTTACACGCCCTGAATATAGAATCAAAGGCGGGGATATACTGCACATAAGAGTATTAACCTTAGATGAAGAATCATTTGTAACTTTTAATAATATTGATGGCAGGGGAGGTACTTCATATTCATCAAGAGAAAACCAAATCAGCGTTTACTTGCATGGTTATACTGTAAGTGAGGAGGGATGTATTACAATGCCGGTAATTGGTGAAGTTGAAGTTGCAGGTTTAACTGCTGAAGAGGCAAAAAATCACTTGCAGGAAATTATAGATGACTACCTTGTGGGAGCTACAGTAATTGTAAAAATTGCTAATTTTTCTGTTACTATACTTGGAGAAGTAAGGCGTCCGGGGAATTACTATGTTTATGACAACCGCTATACTATTATGGATGTAATAGGACAGGCAGGTGATTTAACGGAGTTTGGAAACAGAAAGGTTAATATTATCAGGCAAACGGAAGATGGTGCAATATTTACAGTGCTGGATATTACTGACAGGGAAGCAGTAACTTCAGAATTCTATTATTTACAGCCTGATGACCTGGTTTACGTCCAACCTCACAGGGTTAAAAGATTAGGGTTTAGAGAGTTCCCGTTTGGAGTGCTGTTTTCGGCAGTAACAACACTTATTTTACTGCTAAACTTCATTAACTAAAACATTTATAAAGATTTTATGTTATTATTTTATAATGTTTAAAAGAAAATAAATTCAATAATGGCAGATGAAGCTTTTCGTGAAGAAACGATTGACTTAAAAAGGCTTATTTTTAAGTATATTAAATTTTGGTATTGGTTTGTTATCTCAATATCAATTGCCTTAGCAATAGGTTATTTTATAAATAAATTTTCCAAAAATGTTTACAGGGTTAAGGCGAGTGTTTTAATTCGTGATGACAGGCGAGGTGGCTTCAGGCAAGCACAGCCGGCTAATTTTATGCGGGAGCTTGATATTTTTAACCCAAGGACCAATATTTATAATGAGATGGCTGTTTTGTCTTCTTATGCCTTGGTTTATTCAGCGGTTAGGTCACTCGATGTTGAAGTTTCATACTTTAATATTGGCAGGCTCGTGGGCGAAATCAGAACAACAGAAATATATCAGAACACTCCTTTCCTGGTTGAGTTCGACAGCGCTGACAGGCAACTGCTTAACAATAGCTTTAACCTTAAAATATTATCGGAAAGCTCTTTCGAGATAGAACAACACGATGGCAGCAGAAGAGTTTTTAGCAATGGGAAAAAATCAACAATTGGGAATTTCGGAGAACCGATTTATTACGGGGAAGATAGTTTTGTCATTAATAAAAGTGAGCTTTTCAGGCCTGAAAGTAATATTGGCAGAGAATATATTTTTAAAATACATGATATCACCACTTTAGCATCAAGGTATATGCGTGATATAAGGGTAGAGCCTTTAAGCCCCGATGTTTCAATTATTGAGGTATCATTTGAGGACACAAATGCTAACAGGGCAACAGATTTTTTAAACGCTTTGATTAATGCTTACATTCAACAAGGGCTTGATGAAAAAAATCAAATAGCAAAGAATACTATTGAATTTATTGATAATCAAATAGCTATAACTGTAGACTCTTTATACCTGGCAGAAGAAAGCCTGCAGGAATTCAGAAAAGAAAAGAAGCTTATGGATGTGGGGTTTCAAGCTACACAGCTATTTAATGAACTTCAAACCCTTGACAGGGAAAAAGCCAATGAAAAAATCAAAAAGGAATACTATAAGTACTTGCTTGATTACATTAAAAATGATATTGACTTCAGGGAGGTATTCAGCCCATCGGTTTTAGGTATAGATGACCCAATTCTGCAAAACCATATTTCAAAGTTATCAGAGCTATACTCAGAGTTGGCGCGTCTGCAAATTAGTACAACAGAAAGGAGCCCGAATATTAAAACCCTGGAAACGAGTATAAACCAGGCAAAAAAGGCTTTGAAAGAAAACACCAGGAATTTAATGAATACCTCAGATATACATTTATCTGAACTTAGAAAGCGTATTAAAGTTGTTGAAAACAGGATTGCTGAATTACCACAAACAGAACGTGAGCTTATCGGTATTCAGAGAAGGTTTAACCTGAATGATGCAACATACAATTACTTGCTTGAAAAACGAGTAGAAGCCGGTATTGCCTTGGCATCCAATATTCCCGACAACAGAATTCTAAATGAGGCAAGAAGTGCAGGCATGGTTGCTCCACGAAAAAACCGGAATTACGTTATTTCCTTTATTATTGGTTTTGTTTTTCCTTTATCCATTTTGCTTTTAAGAGACTTTTTTAATACTAAAATTCAGGATAAAAAAGATATTACGGATGTTGTTAGCTTCCCAATTATTGGAATAATTCCGCATAATAAAAAAGCAGCGAAAAGTGATAGAGTTAACCTGGTAGTTTTTAGTGAAACAAAGTCGGCTGTTACGGAGGCATTCAGAGCTATTCGTACAAACCTTCAATACATATCAAGTGAAGAACAAAATAAAATAATATCTATTACCAGTACCAAATCCGAAGAAGGCAAAACGTTTACGGCAATAAACCTTTCATCAGCTATTGCTCTTAGCGGTAAAAAGGTTGTGCTTCTTGGTGCAGATATGAGAAAGCCCAGGATTTATGACGAGTTCAGGCTTTTTAAAGATCCTGGCTTGTCAAATTATTTAATAGGGAAAGCTTCCCTGGAAGAAGTTATTCAGGATATTGAGGAAAGCCCGAACATGAAAATAATTACTGCCGGAAGTTCACCACCTAACCCTTCTGAGCTTATTGAAACACCTAAGATGTACGAGTTGCTTGATGAACTGTATGACAGATACGATTATATAATTGTTGACACACCGCCCGTGGGCATAGTGCCAGATGCTATTCATATTCTTAAAAAGTCGAGCATGGTATTATATGTTGTAAGACAGAAATTTACTGAAAAATCATCTCTTGACTTTATTAATGAGTTTAGCTCAAAAATTGGATTAAAAAATCTGTGCATTGAAATAAATGACGTTAAACTTACCTCCGGTGGCTACGGCTATGGCTACGGTTATGGCTACGGTTATGGCTACGGCTACGGCTATGGTTATGGAGAAGAGGAAAAAAGCAGCAGGCTTGCGTTTATTAAAGAAGCAAAAAAGCTATTTAAAAAATAAAATCACGATTTAGAAAAACTTATTGCATCTTTGTGTCATTATATACTTTTATCCATTGCATAAGGCCTAAAACAGCAAGGATTAAAAAAACCAGAAACTGAAAGCTGGTAAAAACCAAGCCTTTATAAAAATATAAAGGAACAGAAATTAAATCTCCAATAATCCAGTATATCCAGTTTTCTATTTTTTTTCTTGCCATAAACCACATCCCTACAAAAAAGATAGAAGTAGTGAAAGCATCAATGTATGGGATACTTGAATTTATATATTCTGAATCATCATGCTTAAAAACAAATAATAAACCGAGAATTATCCAAAAAAAGACAAACACACCAGCTATTCCGAGCCATTGTTCTTTTTTGGTATTCCATCTTATAGGCCTGGGCTTTTTGTTTATATCCTTTCTTGTCCATATATACCAGCCATAAATGCTCATGCCGGTATAAAACAGGTTAATAGCCATATCTGCATATAGCTGAGCAAAATAACATATATATATGTAAATTACCGTGCTGGTTATTCCTGTGGGGAAAACTAAAATATTTACTTTTTTCGCAAACCATACACTTATCAGGCCAAAAACAACAGCAATAACTTCAAGTATGCTTGTTTGCTGTACGTTTTCAAGGAATAGTGAATATATATCATGCATGGGGCTATTCTTGTAAAAGTTGCAAATATAAAATAAATTATGCCTTAAAACATTATTGAATTTTATAACAAAGTATAAAGCATAACACCACTAAGTTGTGAATAACAGGTTGTCGATTTTGTCAGGCAATTAGGCTTGTTTAGAATGCTTTAGAAAAATGCCCTGACCTGTACGTTGCCTGTATGTACTACAGGTGTCTCCGGTGATTTTCTTCCGTGATAATTCAGTATTAGCATTAAGTACTCATTAAGATTGTGCTGCCATGAAATATTCCATAACTGGTTTGTTCCCGGTTTTAAACTTTCAAGCATATCAAAAGCTAATGGTGTATTTTCATCAAACGGATAGTTAATTTTAGATACCTGGACCCTGGCATTAATACTTGATTTGCCCGGGAAGTTTATGCGCGTATCCAGGCCGGCCTTATGTGTTGTAGCATGTTCACCTATATTGCCAAAAGTATTCTCTTTTTCCTCAAATCCATAAAAAACACCCACTCTGAAGTTGTTTGAAAACATAATATTTATTGTTGGTTTTGCTTTGTAGCTGAGGATATTAAAGTTTCTTGATATAAAGAATTCTGATTCATTAGTTCTGTTACCAAGCGATAAAAGCAGGTTAATCCCGTATTGCCTGGTTATATTCCAGCGGCTGTTTAATGAGAGTATTTCATTTTGTCTTTTTTCATAACCATTGCTTAACAGCATTTTGTTTCTTTCGTCACGGAAGGTTAGCTCCATCCCAAAAACAGGATCAATCCTGTTAAAAAACAAAGAATTCCTGAAAGATGAGTTTAATGAAGTCAGTAATGTATCATACATATTAATGTAAAAAGGATTAAAGCTATTGAAGCTGGCACTTTCCTTTGTTTTTTTATTTGCGCTGAAAGAGGTTTGGTTGCTAAATCTTGATAAAAACTTTTTGATTCCACTTTCTTCGTGCCAGGCCAATCTTGGGTCAATATTTACAGAATGGCTGTAAACATTAGAAAACACCTTAATAAAATCATCTGTAGGAATAAATACTTTAATAAAGTTTGCTTCATCCGGGTATTGTGCTATTTCAAACTCATCAAGCTCCATAATCCCATTTTCGTTATAATCTATCCATACGTGAGTTCCTTGTCCGGGTGGCACTTCAACAAACATATATTCACGTTTTCGCTCCATTCCGCTGGAAGCCTCGTAAAACATAGATGATGTAACTACTCCGTCAAGCCAGCGGGAGTTGTACTGTAGCCTTCCGGAGATGGAACTATCTGCTTTATTAACCGTGTCATTATTCGTTCTTTTATAGTTTATATTTCTGTAAGCCATGTTTATGGATAAGCGCTGATTTGGGTTTGCCCGGTACATAAATGACCCGCCATACTCATCAGCTACCGAGCTCAAAGAAAAGTCTTCTTTAACAGGCAAATAATCATTTCGGCGCTTATAATATAAGCGGTAATTGTTATCAGAGTTTTCCGGATTTGTAACAAACAGCTCTGTTTCATTAAAAGCAAAACTGTGAGGTTTAAGAAAGCTTGTTTGCAGGTCGTTAATCTGGCTGTCTTCCATTTTGTGTATAATCCCGGTATTGAAGTGGCTGAACATACGTGTGTACCCTGTATTATGCCTGTAAAATGAAGTATTGAGGATGCCTTCACTATTAAGTAAACTTCCCTCGAAAAAGAGCTTATTGTTTTTATGATGAAGATTTGTGGTTAGCCTGTTTTTAAGCCCGGAGTAATCACTTCCTGTAATAAAGTTCCCAATGCTATAATTTATATGTCCATGGTTTGTGTTTTTTAATAATAAAGACAACTCAGTGAGATGCTCATGTCCTTCTGGCTTTAAGTCTCTCATATTCCAGTCTCTTTCAAACTCCACACTTCTGTATCTTTCAACCGGCTTAAAGTTTTTATTTGCAGTTTCATGTGAAACGCTGGTTTTTAAGCTCCAGTTTTTAGATTCGCCAAAAGTCCTTTTGTTTTCAATATTTGTTAAAAGCGCAAAGCCGGTATTATTATCCTTGTCAAGTTCGGAAAATAAATTAATATCATTATTGCTAACTGCCCATTCAATACCTGCTTTTGTATTTTCTGACAATGCCAGGCTGTATGCCAATGTGAACATTTGCGTTTTTTGTGGAGGAACAAGCTGCCTGATTGGCTCGTGAGTTCCCTGTGGCTGTCCGTTTACAGGAGCAATCCATTTATATACCCTGCCATTTGCCGAAGAACTAACCTGTCTGTAATTTCCATTGTTTTCACCAACAAAAGTAAATCCTACCTGGTAATGTGCTTTGTCGGGGTTGGTAGAGTGAACAAAAACAGTGTCATATCCGAGTGAGTCAGTGAGCAGGTACATTACTCTGTCGTTCTTAAAGCCGATGCTGTCAAAGTTCCAGCTAAAAGCTTTATGAATGCTATCGCCTACAGCAGCCATTCGGTTTCTTTGATCATCTGTGAGTTCTGTAAAAAGTGGTTGTGAAGGATGGTCTTGTTCCGAAAAATAATTTACTCTTATTTTACCATAATTTGAATCAACACCTGTAGATGTAAAAAGCATGCTTCTTGCATAGTCACGTGCTGCATATTCAAACTCAATGCTTATTCTGCTGTTGCCTGTAATTACCTGCTTTGATGTAAAAGTTATCTCAGCCTGGTTATAGTTTATGACGTAATCATTCTCCATTCCCCTTTTAAGAAGCCTGCCATCTATAAAAACTCTTTCGCTTCCTGCGATAACAATAATATAACTTTCATTATTGTTTCCCGTCAGGCGATATGGCCCCTGGTTACCTTCCATGCCTTCAAATTCATTTCTTGCGTATATGCCTTTAGATATAGCACCTGCTATAGTAAAGTCAACACTTTCTATATTTTCTGAGCTGTCAAAATCAGGGGGAGTTTCATAGGTGAGCATGCCACCTTGTGATTTTCTTGAAAAGTTTATAAAATGGCCTTTGGGATTGTCAATCTCAAAGTCTCCGGCAGTTAATCTTGTGTTATATCCGGATAGCTGAATAAAAACTTTGTCAAAATCCTGGAGCTGCTGAGTTGTTCCTTCAGGTTGTATTGGGATATCCTGGTCTGAGATAACAGCCAGAACTTCTATTTCATCTGTAAGGTTACCTGAGAGTTGCAGGTTCATCGCAGAATTTAATGTTAAGTCCTGGCGATTGCCTACAGTAACGCCTCTTGATATACTTCCGGAGGAGCTGATTCCGGGAAAGTCAAGCAACCCCTTACTGCTACTTGTATGAGGCTGAGTGATTGGAATAAATGATTCACCCGGGCCGGGAAGGCTAATCCATGAAGTATCTTTGTGAAAATATGGCTTAGAAAGATTAAGAGGAAAAACCCTGTACTCAACTTTTAAAGAATCGTTGTGCCAATACTCCGGAACACGTAACGAGATTTTGGCACTATAATAATCAACTACATAAAATGCCGGATTTAGCGGTTTTTTATCAGGCCCGAAAATTTTAAAGCTTTCTTCTATTATACTTAAGCTGTCAAGCGTTAGCCCTGACTTGTCGCCCGAAATATAGTAAGACCTTTGGTTATGCGATTGTAATGCTATTGCATTTGCAATTATAAATAGTTTTATAATAATTAATATTGAAAGCTTTTTGTTCAAGGTCAACCGGCTTTTACATTTATGCAAATATACTCAATATTAGCCCCTTGAAAGAATGATGCTATTGTAAAAAATTATGACAAAAAAA
>PWND01000063.1 GCA_003557965.1 Bacteroidales bacterium
AGCCGCGCGCGTTACTGCTTGTTCCTCTTAAAGTTAATGAAGAAGTGCATGGCGTTATTGAGATTGCATCATTAAAAGAGTTTCCTGAGTACCAAATTAGTTTTGTTGAAAAGCTTGCTGAAACAATAGCTTCTGTTATCTCAAGTGCGAAGATTAATTTACACACAGCCAAACTTTTAAAAGAGTCGCAGGAAAAGGAGAAAAAACTAAAAGCTGCTGAAGAAGAGATGCGACACAACATGGAGGAGCTAAACATTGCCAAGGAGGAAGCAGCCAAGCAGGGTGAAATGCTCACCAACTTTAAAAATGCTGTAAATCATACACTGGTAAGGGCAGAATACGACACAGATGGTAACTTATTGTATGCCAATACTCGCTTTTTAAATAAACTAGGATACACAAGCAACAGGGAAGTTGAGGGAAAACATATTTCTATTTTCATAAATGAAAAAGATAAAGAATGGTTTTTTCAGATTTGGAATGAACTGGCTAAAGGAGGAAAACACTTTGAAGGTGACATGAAGCATGTTACGAAGCAAGGACATGACTTCTGGTCAATGGCTACATACACCTGTGTTAGAAATCCTGATGGCACTATTGAAAAAATACTGTTCCTGGGTATTGATATTACGGAGCAAAAGAAACAGAACCTCGACTTTGAGGGGCAAATTGATGCACTAAACCTGTCTAACCTAAAAGCAAGCTTTGCGCCTGAGGGCAGCATTATAGATGCTAACTCAAAGTACCTTGACACTCTGCAACTTACTCCCAAAGACGTAAAAACCAAGACAATATTTGACCTTATTAAAGAACATAATATTAAGAACTTCCAATCTATTTGGAAAAACATACTTAGCGGAATTCCTTACGAGAGCCAATTGCAATTTAAGGTAAACAACAAAGAAGAAAAATGGCTGCACGGCACATTTACCGCTGTAAAAGACATGTATGGAGATGTTGCTAAAGTAATTTTTCTTGCAACAGATATTACTGAAAGGAAGCTAATAGAACTTGAAAATCAGAAACAAACAGAACAACTTCGCAAGCAGGAAGACCAGCTTTTAAGCCAGCAGGATCAGATAAAGAAGCAGCATGAAGAGTTTAAAAAGCAAGCTGAAGAACACATTCAGGATATTGAAAAAGAAAAAGAGCGTAATGAAAAAACGCTTGAAGGAGCCCTGGATGCTATAGTAACTATAAATCACAATGAAGAAATAGAGCTTTTCAACAATGCTGCGGAAGAATTATGGAAAATTGACCGGCAGCAGGTATTAGGCAAGCATGTTAGAACAATACTGCCTCCTCCTTACGACAAGGCCAAAGATGGAGAAGTAATTAAGTTCCTTCAGTCACCTGACAATCATCTTTCAGGCACAAGAACTGAAGTTAAGGTAATAGATAATAATGGGGAAGAAGTTCCGGTATTATTAACTTTGTCGGGTGTTAAAGTAGGTGATAAATATACTTATACAGCATTCATACAAAATATTTCCGTTGAACTGTTTTAATCTTATCTAACAATCACTTATTGTCATTGTCCTCAGATTTATTGTCGTCAGGCTTATTGTTGTCGGGCTTATTTTGCTTTTGAGTTTTTGGATCTTTACTGTAATTGATTTTAATATGTTGTTTTAAAGCTTCATATCTCATTGCAAGCTCCGGCATCATTGCTGCTGCTTTTCTATCCTGTCCGGCTTTGAAGTATCTATCAACCTTACGCGCAGTTTCGTACATTTGAGAAGCACCAATATTTCCGCAGAGCCCTTTTACTGTCATAACCACATGCTTTAAAAAGTGATAATCATTCATTTCAATAGCATTAAGCCATTTATTATAAATATCTTCCATATCACTTATAAAAGACTCAAAAATATCAATAAGGTCAAAATCTGAATCTTTAGTTTGTCGCGAAATAGCTTTTAAAGTATTCGGATTAAGTATAGGCAACTTTTCAACTTCAGTAGTATCAATACTGAGCAACTCTTCCTGCATGCTCTTATTTTTGTGTAGTGTTAACCAGTAAGAAATCTTTTTTTCAAGGGTTTCAATTTTTACCGGCTTGGATAATACATCATCCATGCCAATTTTTGTATATTTTAGTTTATCCTCATCAGTAACATTTGCCGTAAGGCCAATAATTGGCGGAAGGTTCCTGAAATTCTTCTTTATATACTCTGTAGCTTCTACCCCATCCTTTTCAGGCATATTTACATCCATTAAAATCAAATCATATTTAATCTTTCCAAATATGTCAAATGCATTAACCTGTGATTCTTTGAAAAGCTCTATAGCATGTAAGCCATCTTTTGCAACGGTGACAGTACATCCAAGTTTTTCAAGCATTAAAGAAACTACCTTCTGATTTACTACTTTATCTTCAACGAGCAAAACAGAACTGCCTTTAATGTCATTTATATCAATATTTTGAATATATTCATCAAATTTTTCTTCTTGTTCTTTCAGCTCTGAGGTATCCTCTGTCAGCAATGTTCTGAAAGTAAACCAAAATCTCGAACCGGATTCAGGAATGCTATATACTCCTATTTCTCCTCCCAAAAGATCTGTTAAGTGCTTACATATAGAGAGCCCTAACCCAGAGCCTGTTGAGTTTTGTACGATATCCGAATTAATTTGAGAAAAGCTCTTAAACAGTTTGGGAATATTTTTTGTTTCAATACCAATGCCCGTGTCAATTACATCAACTTTAATTATATAGTCGTCTTCTGCAATCTTTTCAAGAATAGACACTTCAATTTTAATAAAGCCTTTATTAGTAAACTTTATGGCATTCGTAACCAGGTTTGAAACAACTTGCATTAACCTGTTTTCATCTGAAATTATTTCTTTAGGTATATTTCCAGGAATATTACATACATAAGCTAATCCTTTTGCTTTTGCCTGGGGCTCGAATGTGTTATTTACCTTTTTAAAGAATTTAAATAGTGAAAACTTTCCTGTTGATAACTTCATTTTTCCTGCTTCTATTCGTGAAATATCCAGTATATCGTTAATAAGGTTCATAATAGAATCAGCAGAGTTCATAATTGTTTTACACATTTGCTCCTGTTCTTCAGGCAAATCAGACTTAAGCAGCAAATCTGTAAGCCCCACTATGCTGCTTAATGGATTTCTAATCTCATGACTGATATTTGCAAAAAACTGCTGCTTTATATCTGCGGTTTTTCTTGCAAGTTCAATATCCTGCCTTAGCTTTTCCGATTGCTTTTGCAGGCTTATATCCTGTATTGTAAGAAATATTGTTTCCGGCTGTCCGTTGTCAGCATATTCAACTTTTCCCAAAGAGTGAATGTGCTTAAAAATATTGTTTTTATCAATAATCCTGTACTCAATTGAAAACTTATCCCTTTTGTTATTCAGCACATCCTCTTTAAAGCTTTTATATCTTTGCCTATCGTCAGGATGAATAAGTTCATTAAGTTTTTCTTCATTAAAGTCATCATCCTGGTGATCTATCCCCAAAATAAAGCTAAACATTTTATTATAAAATAACTTAACATCTTGTTCTTCAAATCTTATCTCACACGAGCCAAGCCCTGCTATTTCCTGGGCTTCTTCAAGCCTTTCTCTGCTCGATAATAATTCCTGCTGAATTGCTTTCTTTTGAGTAATGTCTTCACTTATCAGCAAAAAGTTATTTAAGACCCCTTGCTCATCTCTAACAGGTGATATTGTAACGCTCTCCCAGTATGTTTTCTCATCTTTTGTTTGGTTTTCCCACTCTCCTTCCCAAACCTGCCCTTGTATTAAGTGGTCCCAAATTTCCTCTAAAAGTTCTTTATTATTTTTAACCGGATTTAAATTTTGAAATTTCCTGCCAATATTATCTTCGTATGAAAATTTTGTAATTTCAATATATTTATTATTTACAAACTCAACATATCCCTCTTTATTAAATATAATAACGACATTGGCACTTTGCTCAACTGCAGTAGAAAATTTCCTTAAGGTATTTTCCCATATTACCTTACTTGTAATATCTCTAATAACAACAGTTATACCCGAAATTTGCTCTTTATGGTCTTTTCTTAAAGATGCTTTTATGTTAAAATAATGCGTGGGTTTTTCTATCGGCAAACCAACTTCAAACTCTTGAGGTTCAGATGTTTTTATTAGCTTGTTAAATCCTTTATTTAAAATATCAGCAATCCTTCCCGGGAAAAATTCAAAAAACTTTTTGCCATTAAGCTTCTTAAAGTTCAGTACTTCTTTTGTATCATCATGAATTTTTGAATAAACATGTGTAACAACGCCCTCACTATCAAGTGAAATTACTATGTCGTCAATTGATTCAAGAGTTGTTCGAAATATTTCCTTTGCTTCAAAAAGCTCCTTTTTAGATTTGTGGCGATATGTTGCTATATCAATTGCCGACTTTAATATCCTTTCATCAAATGGTTTAAGAAGAAATCCATTTGGCTCAATTTTCATTATCCTGTCAATAGCTTTTTCATCAGAGCCGGAAGTAATAAATACAACAGGAGCATCATTTAATTTGATTATTTCTTTTGCTGTTTCAATACCATCTTCATTGTTTTCAAGAATTGCATCTGCAAGTACAAGGGAAGGTAATTCTTTTTGGGCTATCTCTATAGCTTCTTCTCGTTTTGATGTAATAATGATATTATCATATTTGAGTTTTGCCAACTCCTTTTTGATAAAACCAGAAGTTAAATGGTCATCGGAAACGATTAATACATTTTTTGTTTGCATTTTTCTAACTTACTGTCTTATTAGCTTAAAACTTCATTAGCTTGTTCAACAAACTTTTCATAAAAAGGTTTTACAAGCTTTAACAATTCGTAAGCCTTATCTGTATTTCCGGTTTTAACGTAATTCTCCATATCTGCTGATAACGCCTTTAACTGAAATGCACCAATTGTTGCAGAGATTCCACTTAAACCATGAGCTGACCTTTTAAACAATTCAAGGTTTTCAGTTTCTGCTGCCATCATCAACTCATCTATTTGTTCGGATGCCTCAGGAAAAAAAGATGCAAATAAATCTCTAAGCACTTCAATATCACCTCCTGCATGCTGCTTAAGCATTTCTACAGTTTCATTATCAACTGAAGGTATAGAGTTATATTTTTCAGTATTTATGTTATTTGAAAGCATATAAAATGTTTTTTATTTATAAAAACTGAAAAATAAAGACTTACAATACTTATAAATTAATTATAAAATTAAAAAATAATATTAGCCTTTACTTCAGTAATAATACGGTATTTTTATAAAAACTTCGTTTTAAGTTGTTCTCACGCCTTAAGTATTGCCCTACCCGTTCTTTTTTTAGATAAAGTACAGCAATAGTTCAGCAGAAAGTAACAACAATGTTCAAATATTTTAAAATATAATATTAATAAATCCTATAATAAGAATTGTGCAAACACTTCTTTCCCGGGCAGATTACTTTTAAAAATATTTTTTAACTTATTGGTAAACTTTTTCTCAACTTCATTCAGGCTTATATGCTTTGTGTTTTTTATACTATTGTTGTTGCCATTAATGCAACCCGAACCTATTGTATATATTTTCAAAATGAGTTCTTCGATATGTCTTTCATAATCATTAAAACAATTTATTTTGCTTGAAATATTATTACAAAGAATTAAAGTCTCATTGGTAATTCCGGATATTTTATTAGCTAATGTGTCTATACTATTTTTCTTGTTTGAAAAACTGCAAAAGATCTGCTCTGTTTTTTCAATTAAATGCTTTAATGTATGACAACTTCTGAATGAGAACTTGTTTAAAACGCTATGTTTATTGAACGTTGCAATTTCACGCATTTTGAAATTGAATGTTCTGTTTATCAAGGTTTTTGAATAATGTATCTTTGCGAAAATTTTGAATATTTCTTCAGATTTTCCGGAAATTTTTTCATCCGGGCTGTTTAAAAAGCTTTCAAGAGTTAATTTGTCTATCACTTTACGTTCGATATTGCTATCCATAATATCAACTTCTTTAAACCAGCTTTTCAGCTTGTTTGTTGCATTAGTAATTACTTCAATATCACTTTGTATCTCCAGGTAATTATCCCAGTATTTATTAACTAATAAAAAGATATCCAAAAATATCTCTTTTAACAGTGTGGTTGTATCACTGCTAATTGCCCGATTATTTTGGTTTAACAACTCATTTTCTTTTCTAATCTCTTTTACTCCGTTTTCCAAACTGTTAAACAAAACACTTGTGCTTTTTATAACTTTACTGGTTCTTTTTTGCGTTAATAACAGCTGCAAGGCTTCTACTTCAAGAATAATTGACATATTTCCAGCATACGCATGGTTGTTATTATTCTTTAAGCTATTACCATTGAGGTGCTTGTCAAGTTCGTTTGATATTTTTTCATGTGTATTAGCCAGGCCATTTAACTTAATGCTGTTTTCTTTTATTATAAGAGTTTTTGAGAGAATTTCACTACAATCATTACTGCATTTTTGCGATAATTTTGATACTGCTTTATAGTTGTTAAATTTTGAATAATGCTGTTCAAAAAGTTTAAGGTAGTCATTTGCTTTATCTAATAACTGCATAATTTGAGGTAAAAAAACTTCATGCATATTTACAAGGCTGTCATTAAGCCTTTTTGCATACTGGCTGATATTGTACATGTTTTCCTGAAAAACAGGAATTGTACTTTCGGTTTTCGCCATGTTGCCCAGTAAGCTATTAGTCTCTTCAACCGAAAAACCTTTAATATTCTTCCCAAAAGATTTATTTGTAAGGTTAATGCTTTCAAAAAGCTCTTTCAATTCAGAGTAATTTCCAATAATTTCTCCCAGGGGATCTTTCGAATCATCAAAGCATTCTACAATATTACCAATGTTTTCAGAGGTTTGTAGTATTTCGCTTTCATGCTGGGAAAACTTGTTTTGCATAGTTTCAATAAAAACCTGTAGCTCTTTGATTTGCTTAATCAGGCCTTTGTTCTCAAAGGTATTGTCGTAAACTTGTTTTGAGTATTCTAATAAAGAGGAGCAGTCCTCAAACTGTTGTTCCAAGCCGCTGCTTATTGCTGAAAAACAATCATTATAAAAACTTGTAAATTCAGCTAAGCTCTCATTAATATTAGATAGCGCATGCTTAACCCGGTTTTTTTTCACTTTTACTTTAGTTTATTAATTGAATTATTGTAATTATTATTATGTTGCTCTATTGTGTTCATTTTGAAAGTATTTAACTTTGAGACAAGTATTTTCAAAAACAACACTAAAACTATTTAATGAAATATTTTTTTAGACAAAACAGCTAAAATGTATATTGCACGACACAAATTTACATGCCTAAAAATTTAAAAAAAACAGTATTTTTACTTGATAATTCGCATTTTTTTTAAGTAATTCACTTAAAAATTGCCATACATCATAAAATTTAATGGTTTTATAGACAGCTTATGACGAAAATTTTACTTGATTTTTTCACAACAACCGATACGATTGCAATATCTCGCCTTTTACTGGGTAAAACATTGGTTACCAATATAAACGGCATAATTACTTCAGGAATAATAACAGAAACAGAAGCATATTGCGGCATAAATGATAAAGCATGTCATGCATATAACAACAGAAAAACAAAACGAACGGAAGCTATGTTTTTAAAAGGCGGTATAGCTTATATTTACCTTTGCTATGGCATACATCACTTGTTTAATGTTGTCACAAATATCGAAAATGAGCCACATGCAGTGTTGATCAGGGGTATTAAGGTAGTCAAGGGACATAAAACTATGACAGAAAGAGCAGGAAAAGAAATAAAAACCGGGCAATTACTAAACGGGCCGGGCAAACTTACCAAAGCATTGGGGATAACTACAAAGTATAATAAAACACCTCTTGATGGCAATACAATCTGGATTGAAGAAAACAACTTGATTATTAACGACGAAGATATTATAACGGGAGAAAGAATAGGTGTTGATTATGCCGGCAATGATGCAAAGCTGCCTTACAGGTTTTTTATAAAAAGTATTAAGCTAAAATAGTTTTTTAGCTTAAGCTTAAATTGTTTTGCGGCAATGAAATTAATCCTGCAAAAAAACTATTAAATACAATAAGTATGCAGTATTTTTGCAAACTAAAAAACAAATAATCATTATGAGTTCAGTACCTGAAATCATTTTAAAATCAGGCAAGGATGAAGCCGTAAAGCGCTTTCACCCCTGGGTTTTCAGCGGCGCAATAAAGAAAACAAGGGGAAATGCTGTTGATGGCCAAATCGTACATGTATATTCTAACAAGGATGAGTATTTAGGAGCCGGCCACTTTCAGGACTCTTCAATTGCTGTTAGAATCCTGGCTTTTGCACCTGAAAAACCATCGGATTTTGATGAGGATTTTTTTTATGATAAGTTGAAAAATGCATATTTATTAAGGCAAA
>PWND01000122.1 GCA_003557965.1 Bacteroidales bacterium
GTGTTGCCATAAAATTAACACTGTCCGGAGTTATTGTTTCTGCCGCAGCTACGAAATCTCCTTCATTTTCGCGATTCTCATCGTCAACTACAATAATTATTTTACCTTGCTTAATATCTTCAATCGCTTCTTCTATTGTATTCAGCTTATTGGTTTCTTTTTGTTGGTTGCCAGACATTTGAATTCTCTCCTTTTAAAAATTTAAAAAATCCTTCTAATAGCGCTAAATTCATTATAAAAAAATGAGAAATGAATCGCAATATTACTATATGTATGCTTAATTTCTTTAGAATAAAATCAATTAATAAACTAAAGAAAAGAGCTAATTGTATTAAAAACAAAATTAAATAGAAAGTGTTTGAAAAAGCCAACACTGCATTAAAAACAAATGCAAAAATAATAAAAAACGGGCCAGCCCACCTTATAACTTTATGTGAAATAAATGCAAAAGAAAGGCCTTTATACGGAGGCCATAATAGTGATATAAAGTGTTTAAGGTTCTGGAAATTACCGGCCGAAATCCTTACTTTTCTTTTATACTCAATTTTCCAGTCATTTGAAACATCTTCATAAACAACGGCATTTAAATCTGTTATTGCTTTTTTCCCTTGTTTTAAAACGGTCATAGTTATAAAAAAGTCTTCAACCGAATAGCCTTCCGGAATTTCAGGCAGCAACCCGCTTCGTATTGCATAACAACCACCAAATGCGCCTATCATACACCCCCATAATTTACCTTCATGGTATTTAATTAAATTTTCTCTTCTTATAAAAAGTTTTTCCTGGATAGATATGCCGGTTTTGCTAGTTTGAAGGTTTACAATATTAGCTCCAACGATCCCAACACTTTCATCCTCAAAATGATTTACTAAATTACTTATTGTATCACGGCTAAAATATACATTAGCATCTGTAAGTATGAATATGCCGGGCTTTGAATGCTCTTTTAATATGTTTAGCATTAAAGGCTTTCCGCGCCTTTCTTCAAAAATAAAAACCTTTATTTTTTCCGGAAACTCACTTTGATATTTTTTAATTATTTCATTTGTTTTATCAGTAGATGCGTCAGAACCAATAATTATTTCAAAACTTCCTTTGTAATTTGTATCTAAAACGCTTTTAATTTTCTTTTCAATTACATCTTCTTCGTTGTGTACAGCTATAATAACAGTTACATGTTGATTTTCCAGGCTTTTTTTATTAGTGGTATCCTTTTTAAAAATGGAAAGAAAATGAATAATTACCGGGTATAAAAAGTATGAGTGAACCAGGCAGGCCACTGAAAACCAGAATATTATTTCGATAAAAATCATTTGATAATAGACTTATAAAAACCTGTTAACTCTTGGGCAATACTTAAGTTATTATAGTTGTTTCTGATAAATTCTGTAGCATTTTGCCCAATATTTCTGCAAATATCATGGTTTTCAAATACAAAACATATTTTTTCAATGAAATTATTTTCATCATCTGCCAGCAAAACCTCTTCCCCATTTTTAGCATTAATACCTTCAAGGCCTATCGAAGTTGTTATAATTGTTATTCCGGCAGCCATTCCTTCCAGAATTTTGATTCTCATTCCGCTACCGGCAAATAGTGGAACAACCATAATTCCGTATTCTTCCATATAATCTCTTGCTGATTCAATTTCTCCGTGATAAATTACTCCGGGCTTTTTTACATTTTTTATTATCCACTTAGGTGCATTACGGCCTGCTATGTGAAAATTTTTCCCGGGGTACTTATCGTAAATTTTTGGCCAAACCTTGTCAACAAACCACTTTAACCCCTCCTGATTGGGTATCCAGTCTAATGCTCCAATAAAAAACACATTTGAGTAGTTTATTTTTCTTAAGTTGTCGTTTACATGTTCAGTGTTGATACCTGCAACTGCAACTTGCATAGGAATTTTTATTCCTAAACTGCGAAAGACTTTGTAATCATGCTGGCTTATTGGCACACATGCATCTAATTTATTAGTTATATACTTTTCTAAAAGAAGTACCCGCTTACTTAAAATTTTATAATATTTCTTCTTTATAAAGTTACTTTCAAACATATAATTCCTTTTCCAAATAATATGTTCTACATTATGAGCCCTCATTACTACAGGGGCTTTGGAGTTTTTTCGGATTTTATCCAAATATAAACTCATATAAAGGCCTTCAAGCTGAATTAGGTCAAAATTATCCTTTTTTAATAACTTAATCAGCACCTTTGTGTAATTATCATTATAAAAACGAATGCCATTATAAGGAAGCTTTGAGAACAGCAAATTAAAAACAGCTTTAAAAAGGTTCACTTTAGTGTTTATTTCCACTATTTTGATATTGAGCTCTTTAACTAATTCTTTAGGAATATCTTCTATATTAACTTTATGTTTTGAGGTATTTATTGCTAAAAATGTTACTTTGTTGCCTGCATTTTTTAAGCTTTTTGCAAGCGACAATGTGGCAATTGCACCCCCGTCAATAGGTGGGTATGGTACTTTGGGAGCTAATATAAGGATATTCATATTTGTTTTCTCATATCAAAGGCAACTGCTTAGATTTTAAGTTAATTTGCCCGGTTATTTATTATCAAAGTTCTTTTTTTCCTGACTGCATTTTCCTGCTTTTTTTTAAGAAACTAAAAATCCGTTTCAGTTTTAACAAATATGCATCAGTATCTAACAATGCTGAATCAGTAGTAGCCTTATAAGTGAGCCATACTCCAACGGGAAGAAGCATTGCTGAAGCTGCCCACATTCCCTGAAAGGCAGAAACGACACCTTCTCTGACAAATTTCTCACCTGTCATTGATGTAACATGAAAAACCACAAAGAATAATACAGATACTATCATAGGAAGCCCAAATCCCCCCTTCCTGATAATAGCACCTAAAGGAGCGCCAATAAGGAATAATATCAGGCAGGCAAATGATAATGTAAACTTGCGGTGATATTCTATTTCGTACCTGGCAAGGCGACGGTTTCTGTGCCTTATATCTTCATGGCTAAACCTGACTCTGTCTTTTTGACTCCTGATAGTAGTTTTTGCATGTGATAATATTAGTTTATTAGGGATTTTAAGTTCGCTTTTATAGCTTTCTTCAGTATTAAATATTGTATCAATATCAACTCTCGACAGCAGTGTGCTATCAAGGTCGTTAAAATATGAAAGCCTTTTAAGGTAGTCGTTTTGCAGTTTTTTCTTAGTATCATCAATATGATTATTCAGGGAATCTATAAAGAGAGTGAGCTGGTCAAGGCTGAGCATTTGAAAGTTACTTCTGAAAGCATCTTTATCTGTTCTGCTTAGGTCAAAATCGCTTAAGTCAAACTTTTTTATTTGCTTATTGAAATAAGTTCTTTGGAAAGGCCTTGCAGGATCCCTGGGATTGCCGGTTTTTATATCCTGATAATTGAACCCGTTGTGCAATGTCATCACTAAAAACCTTTTATCGTCGGTAGTTTTCATGTGTGCTGATTCAGCAAAAGTTACATTTACATTGCCTCGTCTTTCTGTGTGGTCATAAATTTTGACTTCTCTAAGTGTTGAACCATCACTGCCTTTTTCCTCTGCTCTTATTACATAATTATCAATACCCTTGTAATATACGCCTTCAATAATATTAAAGGCCGGCCTTTGATGTCGAATATCATAAAGCAATGACCCCATTTTTAAATTAGCAACCGGAAGAACATTGTTTGAAAAGTAAAAAGCTGCAATTACAAAAAAACCTGATATGATTATCAACGGATACATGATTTTTCTTAGAGAAATACCTGCCGATTTTAAAGCAACTAATTCGTAGGTTTCTCCAAGCTTGCCCATAGTCATTATTGACGACAACAAAATAGCAAGCGGCAGAGCCATAGGAATAAAGGTTACAGCCGCATAAAATAGTAATTCGCCAATTATATACCATTCAAGGCCTTTCCCAACCAAATCGTCAACATACTTCCATAAGAACTGCATTAAAAGTATAAATAACGCAATAAAAAAAGTAACTATGAAAGGGCCTATATAGGTTTTTAATATTAATGAATGAAGTTTTTTCACTACGTTAATTTTGCAATTAGCTTAAATCAGGAAATTTTATTAACTACACTTGGCAAATATATTTATACTACGCTTATATGGCGTATTTATTTTAAACAAAATTAGTTAATTGGAAATTTATTCTCTCAAAAATTTAATAATTTTATAACAAATAAACATCTTACTTAAATATAACAGGTAATAGTAATGAATTTAACTAGAAATCGGGGGAGAATTCTTAATCTAAAGAGCTTTATAGTTGCTGTATGTTTTATGCTCGCTTTATTAGTAGCATGTAATATTTACCATATTAAACTACCGGAAGAAAAAGGTGTGTTTCATTTTGATATGGTAGAAATAGGAGGAATAAAACAGGCAGTTATGATACAAGGTAAGCATAAAGATAACCCTGTGCTGGTGTTTTTGCATGGTGGCCCCGGGTTTCCGTTATTTCCGTTAGACCAACTTAGAGAAACAACAAAATATTTGGAAGAGCATTACACTATTGCGTACTGGGAGCAAAGAGGTACCGGAAAATCTTTAAATAGAAATATTAAGCCTAAATCCATGACTGTGAGCCAGTTTGTTGAGGATACAAAGCAGGTTATTGAACATGTAAAAGGCTTAACAGGAGCAGAGAAAGTTTTTATTTGGGGACATTCATGGGGAAGTAATATAGGTGCTTTATTTGCTGCACAGTACCCGGAATATCTTCATGCATATATCTCCACAGGGCAAAGCGTTAATCCCTTTATGAATGAAAGGTTATGCTATGAGTATGTTCTTTATAAAGCGGAAAAAAACAACAACCGAAGGGCTTTAAGACAGCTATCCAAAATCGATACAGTTCCTGATAATTATAGCCTGGAGGATGCATTACTCGTGAGAAAGTGGGTTTACAGATATGGTGGCGTTGTAAAAAAAGCGGATGAAGACAAATCCTATATCAATATTGATGAGGTTTTAGTTACATTAACAGCCAGTGAATACTCAATAGCTGACAGGTTCAATATGGTAATCAGGCCATATTATTCGGCTGAAAAGCTATGGGAGGAGCTAAAAAGTATAAACCTGAAAGAGCAAGCTCCACAAATTGATGTGCCGGTGTATTTCCTTGTTGGCAGGTATGATATTATCGTGTCGCATGTTCTTGCAGAAAAGTATTTTAATGTTTTAAAAGCACCAAAAGGCAAGCAGTTGATATGGTTTGAAAATACGGCACACAGGCCTCATGTTGAAGAGAAGGAAAAGTTTATTGAAATAATGAACAATAAAATCTTAAATGAAGTTTTAAACTAATGCTTTTCTTTTTGAAAGGTTGCTATGTAAGTGTATTACTGGATTAAAGAATAGAAATACGCGGTTTGTACTATTTAAACTTGCCGGATAATTCTTCAGCATCAATTATTATCAATGTGGGTTTACCTGATGGAGTTAAGTTAGGAATTTGACAAGCAAACAGAGAATCAACAATTGCATTCATTTCAATATCAGATAAGCTTTTGCCATGCTTAATTGCAACTTTCCGGGCTAATGAACGGCAAATATTTGTTTGTATGTCAATTTTAAGCTCAGCCTGGTTGTTGTTAAAATTTTCAAGCAGGCTTTCTATTAAGGCCGGAATGTTTTCATTTTCAGGAACATCAACAGGAATAGCATTTACAACAAAAGTGTTTTTCCCAAACTCGCAAATATCAAATCCTAATTCGATAATTTCATTTAAGATTTCAAGCAATAGCTGCGTGTCATTTTCGGCTAAAGAAAACTGTTCGGGGAAAAGTAAGGTTTGTGATGTTACCCTGTTGTTTTTTTTATCAGTAAGAAACTTTTCAAACAGAATCCTTTCGTGTGCCCTCTGCTGATCTATTAACATTAATCCCGACTTTACCGGACAAGCAATATATCGGTTTTGTACCTGAAAAAACTTGCCGTTTGTTTTATCAGAACTTTCACTTTTTTGTCCGGGTTCAACATTTAACTGATGTTGTTTACTTTCATTTATATTACTTGAAATTAAATCACTTCTCACTTCTCTTTTTTCCGGGAAAATTTTCTCCCATTTATCCTGGCTGATATCTCTCTTTAAGGATTTCCCAAAGCCTGGTTTTGGCCTGGGCTTTTCCTCAAAAGGATTAAAATCCGGGTTAACTTCAATTTGCGGTGGTTTTACTTCTTTGGTTTTGTCAATTATTATGTCGTCAAAAGCGGTTTCTCTTTCAAAGTCAAGAGTTGGTGATATGTTGTGTTTTCCCAGTGCTCTTTTTGCAGAGGCTAGTATAATCTGGTAAATAAATCTTTCATCCTGAAACTTAATTTCAGATTTTGTTGGATGTACATTTACATCTATCAAGTCAGGGTTTATATCAAGAAAAACAAAATAAACCGGGTGCATTCCCTCACTAATAAGGTCTGTGTATGCTTGCAACAGCGCATGATACAAGTATGGAGATTTTATGTACCTGTTATTTACAAAGAAGAATTGTTCTGTTCGTTTTTTCTTGCTATGCTCGGGTTTACCTATAAATCCATTTATTTTTACAATTTGTGTTTCCTCTTCAATCGGTACTAATTTTTTAATATAATTATTCCCGTAAATACCGGCTATTCTTTGTTTAAGGTTGCCGGGGCTAAGCTTTTGTATTAGTTTGTCATTATGATAGTATGAAAGCTCAATATCAGGATATGCAAGCGCTATTCTTGCAAACTCACTAAAAATATTACTTCTTTCTACATTGTCAGATTTAAGAAAGTTTCTTCGTGCTGGTGTGTTATAGAATAAGTTTTTTACAGATATGCTTGTCCCTATTGGGCACTGACAAGGATTTTGGCTTTTTACAGCTGACCCCTCAACAATTAATTCTGTGCCTATTTGCTCGTTTTTGGTGCGAGTTTTAAGCTCAACTTTTGCAATAGAGGCTATTGAAGCTAATGCTTCGCCTCTGAAACCCAGCGACCTGATTGAAAATAAATCTTTTGCATTATTAATTTTTGAAGTTGCATGTCGCTCAAAGCACATCCTGGCATCAGTTTCTGACATGCCTGAGCCGTCATCAATAACCTGGATTAAGGTTTTTCCGGCATCTTTTATTAATAATTTTATGGAATTTGCTCCTGCATCTATGCTGTTTTCCATCATTTCTTTTACGGCAGATGCAGGCCTTTGTATTACTTCTCCGGCAGCAATTTGGTTCGCTACTGAATCAGGCAACAGTTTAATAATGTCAGACATTAATAATTACCTTTTTAATTATTATAAATTTTTTGTGCAGTTTTGTTTGTAAAATAACAAATACACTAAGGCAGGCTTTAATCTTGAACTTATCCTTAAAAAAAGCCGGTACTTTTCTATCTTAAAAAGAACAGGTATAAAACGAGTGCAAGTGCAAGAATAATAATGATAAGCCTTGTATTTGAAGTTCTTTTTTCTTTAGCTCCTGCATTTCTTTTCCACCTGGCCTGCATTCGTGCTCTTAAAGCATCTTCATAGTTGTCGGGCTCATCTTCAATAGCACTTTTTTGCCTTTTTTCGCGCTCATCTTTTTTCTTGTCGTAATAAACAGGCTTATAATTAAACTTTTTATTTTTTGGTGTTTTAAAAAATGTAAGAGCCATAGGTTTGTGTTTAGTAATTTAGATTTCAGGCATTTAGATGCTTAAAACTTTACTCTGACTTACACCTGGTACTTTATGCTTTTTGGGTTTTAAAAACCGGTACGTGTTGTTGTATAAAATAAAAACCACCAAAGAACACAGTGCTATAAAACAGGTCGCCTAACATTCCTGAATAAAAGAACGGCAGCCCCGCGCTATAACTTGCCATTAATCCTGCAAAATTTGCCGGGTAATATGGTGCTACTAACCATACAGAAAAGTTTGTCACGAGGAAAAATAAAGTAGATGCAGCCAGTGAAGCACCTGCAACAGTATGTATTTTTATGTTATTTTTCAACAAATTACCTAATAGCACTACCAGTATAAAACTTGCATATACAGGCAACATAAAGCCATGAAAGCCAATAATTAAGTCACTTATAAATAATGCTGTCAATGGAATTAAAAATGACAGCCATCTTTTGCCTAAGTGTGCACCGCCAAATAATGCAATAGCTGCAACAGGAGTGAAGTTTGGATAATGTGGAACTAATCTCATAATAGCGGCAAATAAAATTATGCTACCTACTAATAATACTTTAGGTGTGAAAATTTTTGATTTCATTTTTTCTAATATTTATGGATAATTGTTTTTGTTTCTAATTTTCCCACAAAAGTAAAAAATCATTTTCTATTTTGTATAATAAAGTTTTGCTTTTTAAGGCAAAAAAAAAGCTGCCTCATAATCAGGCAGCTTTTTTTCTTATTAATTTAAAAA
>PWND01000304.1 GCA_003557965.1 Bacteroidales bacterium
TCTACAATGTATTCTGAGTCTCTGTAAATTGCAGAATAAAATGCCCAAAACATACTATTAAGCCTTGTTATCTTGAAATAATCTTTTTCACCACTTATAAGTTGGTACATTTCGCCTGCTATATCAGTAATTTGTTTATCATTGATGCTGATTATTTTAGAACCGGCCGGAATATTGCAACTGGGGTTAAGCAAGTTTTTTGCTAACACAGGTTTTGATTGAAAATCTTTAAACTAAAGCATTAATGGTAAATGCGTGAACTCTTCCGGCATAATTTCACGCCATGGGAAAGAAATAGATGTATGTCCGTCGCCCAGGCTTGTAACAAGAGGTTTAATGAGCAAATAGAATTCCAGAAGGCTCATATTATCATGGATTTGCTTTTTTATCAAAGCAACCTTGCTTTCAAAATCACTTTGACTCATGTAAGCAAACATATCCGGATGAATGTCATTAACAATGACATAAAGGCTGTCAATATCATCAAGAAACTCCTGTTTTGTAAAAGTTTGCTGTGCGTTCAAATTATTAAACACTACAACACTAAGTATTAATGCCAAAATAATTTTCATAACTATTTTTTTATTTTAAAGAATTTTATTTATTTCAATGTTTTATTAAAATCAACCAATTTTCCAATCCACCAATCCGAAATCCGAAATCAATCAGACTCCTATCCTGCAGGAAAGCTTCAACATAAATACATTATGTGCTTTATCTGAGAACAGTTCATTTACGTTATTTTGGAAATCAAAGTGTCCGTCTCTCATGTAATGATCCCTGGTTTGCGACCATACAAAGAAGAGTGTAGAGCCCGGACTGTATTCCCACCTTAATACAAGATTAGATAGAAACTCTTTAACATTAAAATCAGGGTTAAAGAAGCTATAGTCAGCTGTATTGCCGCCGCTTTCAAAGATCAGGTACTGTCCTGAGCTTTCATCATATCTAATTTGGCTGTCAGTGTATTCTTCAAACCTGTCTTGAAAATGAGTAGCCCTTGGGTCTGTTACTTTTTTGAAATTTGTGTATTTTCCTGCTGCAATAAATGGTTGTCCCCAATATTGAAGTGATAACTCAGGGGTTATGGTGTAGTTTATCCTAATTGACATTCTCCAGACGGTTTGGTCCAAGGTTCCGAGAATGTACACCGGAGAATCTTCATAGCTTCTTTGTGTAACATATTGAGCTGTTGTAACAGCATTCCCAACCCCCGGCGAAACTGTAAGGTGTAGCGCATTATGAGGCCTGTATGTTATTCCAAGTGAGTTGTTTAGTGTTGCAAAACTACCTTCATTGCCTTTCCAGTAATTATTACTGGTGAAAAACTGTAGTTTCTTTCTGTTGTCTGTATTTAACGACATCCAACCTCCTGTTCTGGAAGTTGTTACAAAAGCCGGGCCGCCTCTCAATGATGAGGTTGCAAGCCCGTCATGATCATATGATACTCCTGTTGATAAAGACCAGTAATTTGTAAATTGCGTCCATCCGTTAATATTGCCTCCCAAGCTAGTTCTTTCGCCGCCAAAGGTATAACTTGTCCATTGATTGGTGTTTATGTTGGCATTTCTAATTATTCCAAAAGGCTCATTAATCCTGTAGCCAAACCATAATACCTGGAATAAGGCATCAGCAGATCTAAGATATCCAATGTCGTTTGTTTCAAGCCCCGGGCTTTTTACCAGAAAGGCAGTCATCCACCTGAATCTTCCACTAACCTTGCCTAACTGAAGATTTCCACCTGCACCGCTAAGGCTTGTTCTGTTAGGGTCAAACTCTAAATGATCAGCATCCGGACGCTGGTAGTATCTTACCGGTGACAACTGGGTACGTGAAATAGCTCTTTCACTACCTCTAATATGGCTCATATATATATTACTTATCAATGCATAGCGCCTGTCAGCAAAGTATTGAGTAATATCCACTCCACCGGTGTAAGCCGAACTATGAAGAAAATCAAGGTGGCCTTCTGAAAGATTTCTGTTTACGGCAGTGCCTATAACGCCAATAGTAGTGTTACCTTCGCTAAACTCCTGAAGTGCCCTTGCAGCAAAATAGTTAGTTAGTGGTTCAGCAAGAATTTCTGAATGGCTACCCATGTTGTCAACTTGGGCATACTGAGAAGCCGTTGTAGATTGCATAATGCCGAGAGACAAGCCATCGTTTGTACGTCCCGTAAGCTTTAGTGCGCCTATGATTGGGGTAAACTCCGGTGTATAAACAAACTCATCCTGGCCTGCTGCCGGCCTGTATTGCGGAGAGCGGCCTATTCTTCGGGAGTAAAACAGGTTTTCATCACCTACATCACCATCTCCAAAACCAACCCTGAAACTAAAAAGGTCTCTTCCTTCAACAAAGAATGGCCTTTGTTCGGGGAAGAATGTTTCAAAAGCAGTAAGGTTTACTTGTGATGGGTCGGCTTCAACCTGCCCAAAGTCCGGATTAATTGTAAAATCAAGAGTAAAGTAATTTGTTAATCCAATTTTGCCGTCAACTCCTCCGTTAAGGTTATAGTCTCTGCCGGTATAAAATGGGTTGTTGGCCTGTGCTTCATAAGATTCCGCTGATGCCAAAGTGTAGGGTGTAATGTCGAATGTTTTTTTTGCTTCAAGGTTTTTCAACCCTTCAAGATGGCCCATGTAGTTTACCCAGCCGGAAGCATTTCTTGCAACGGGTTGCCATAATGCTCTTTCATCATTACGAAAGATCATCCTCTCTACCTGAAAACCCCAGATATTAATTTCTTCCGGGTTAAACCTTAGCTGCGACAATGGAATTTTCATTTCTGCATACCATCCCTCAGAATCTGATGTAGTGCTTACATACCAAATAGGATCCCAGTTAAAATCACGGCTATCTCCATTGTTTGATATAAAATAATCTCTTTTTACACCTGCAGCACTCACATAAAAGCAAAATGCAGTTCGCCTGTTTAAGTAGCTGTCAAACTGCACGCCAACATAGTCGCCATCAATTTGATCGCGCCTGGTAAGCCTTTTAACAATACTGTCGGGTGCATTATCATAAGCGCGTATTCCGACATATAAATAGTTTTTGTCGTATAGTAATGCAAACTCTGTTTTTTGGCTGGGGTTTGCACCCTCTGAAGGGCTGTATTGTACAAAACTGCTGTCCCATTGAGCAACTTGCCAGGCTTCATCGTTTAAAGTTCCATCTATTACAGGAGGCTCACTAATTAGAGCCTGTGCAAAAAACGATTTCGTTTCGTATGTGCTGCCAAAAGTATTAATGATTGCTGTAAATAAGAAAAAGGCAAAAAATAATGGTTTAAAGTAATAGTTCTTTGGGTTTCTGAAAAAAACTGATTTGTGCCTTTTTATTCTTTTAAAACGTGTGGTTTTAAAAACCGGCTTGACCGGTTTCTTGTCAATTGTAGTTTTCATAGTTGCAAAGGTTTTATATGTTAATGGTGCTAGTTTGTGATGTGTTGTTTGCTTTCTTCCCAAATGACATTACTATGACGTGGTTGTATCTGATTTAGTTACATGCCTGAATTGAAAAAATTTGTTAAAAACGGAAGTGGCGAAATATTCTTGAAAGCTTTCTTTTTTAGATGTTTATTTTTTGTAGATTTGCCACAAATTTTGAAAATAAATTTATTTGATATAATGATTTTGGAATATTAGCAGTTGCTATTCATTATTTTATTGTATAACAAAAAATCTAACAAATATGAGTTCAGTTATTGGTATCAGACATGAAGATAAGTACAAGATGGAAAGGCGCACACCTATTACGCCAATGCATGTTGAAAAATTAAAAAAGGAGCATAACCTTGAATTCATAGTGCAGTCATCTTCGAAAAGAGTATTTACAGATATTGAGTATAAAAATGCAGGAGCTTTGGTAGAGCCTGATTTAAAAAAGTGTGATGTAATTTTTGGGGTTAAGGAGATTTCCGAAAAAGACATTGAAAAAGATAAAACATACGTGTTTTTTAGCCATGTTATTAAAGGACAGCCTTATAATATGCCTATGCTGAAGAAAATGATGGAGATGGGTTGCAACTTAATTGATTATGAGGTTATAACTGATGAGCAAGGCAAGAGGTTGATATTTTTTGGTAAATATGCCGGTTTAGCCGGAATGATTAACTCTCTGTGGAGTGCCGGCCAAAGGCTTAAGCAATTAGGTGTAAAGGATAACCCATTTGCAGAGCTAAAACAATCCTGCGAATATGATTCGCTGGCAGATGCTAAAAATCATATATCTCATGTAGGTAGTATTATTGCAGAGAAAGGGCTTCCGAAGGAGCTGCTTCCATTTACAATTGGTTTTACAGGCTATGGGAATGTATCTGTTGGTGCCCAGGAAATTGCAAACCTGCTTCCTTCAATGGAAATATCTTCCGGGGAATTACTTAAGTTAAAGGAAAAGGGCAACTATGCTTCAAATGTAATATATAAAGTTGTCTTTAAAGAAGAGCATATTTCAAAACTCAAGGCCGGAAGTAAAGAAGAGTTTGATCTTCAGGATTATTATAATAATCCTGACAAGTATGAGAATGACTTCGAGCAGTATATTCCTCATCTTTCAATTCTGATGAATTGTATGTATTGGGATGCCAATTACCCAAGAATTTTTACTAAGGAATTTGCGAGAAAGCTTTATGAAAATGGCAATCCCAAAACTATTGTAATTGGAGATGTAACTTGTGACCCTGATGGTTCAATTGAGTTTACTCATAAAGGAACAGCAATTGAAGACCCTGTTTTTGTTTATGACCCGATATCCGGTAAGCCAACAATGGGTTTTCAAGGCAATGGATTCTTAGTAATGGCTGTTGATATTTTGCCAAGTGAATTACCAAGAGACTCATCTGTTACATTCTCTGAAGCTCTGTATAATATGGTAGAACCAATAGCTAATGCTGATTTTAACTTACCTTTAGCAGAATTAAAAATTCCTTCTCAAATAAAAAGGGCATTAATTCTAAAAAACGGAAAGTTAACACCTGATTATGAATATATTTCAGAATATTTATAAACTCAAAATATTAATAACAAAAAAAATATAAAAAATGAAAAAAGTATTGATTCTTGGAGCCGGGATGGTTGTAAGGCCGATTGTAACTTATTTGCTTGATAAAGGTTATTATGTGACAGTTGCAACACGAACGAAGTCGAAGGCTGAAGCTATGATTAAAGGCCATAAAAATGGTAATCCTGTTGAGTGGACAGTTGAAGAAGAAGATCGTTTAGACAAAATGATTAAGGAACATGATTTAACGGTTAGCTTATTGCCTTGGGCGTTTCATATAATGGTTGCTGAAATGTGTATAAAAAACAAAAAGGACATGGTTACCACGTCCTATGTTAAGCCAGAAATGAAAGCTCTTGATCAGAAAGCAAAAGATGCTGGTATAATAATACTGAATGAGCTTGGCCTTGACCCGGGCATTGACCACATGTCAGCAATGAGAATTATTGACCATGTTCATAATAAAAATGGTAAAATTGAAGAGTTTTACTCAGTATGTGGCGCATTACCGGCACCGGAGGTTGCTGATAACCCCTTCAAGTATAAGTTTTCATGGAGCCCCAAAGGTGTGATAATGGCTGGTAATAACGATGGAAATTATCTTAGGCACGGAAAGAAAGTTTATGTTCCAACCGAAGATTTGTTTAAAAATCCATTATCAGTTGATTTTCCAAAGGTTGGTAAGCTTGAAATATATCCAAACAGAGATTCTATGCCTTATATCGATCTTTATGGTATTCCGGAAACGAAAACAATGATGCGTGGTACTTTCAGGCATCCCGGTTGGTGTGAAAGCATAGATGCAATGAAAGCTCTAAAACTGTTAACATCAGATAAATATGACTTTACAGGAAAAACTTATGCTGATATGTTGGCAATGCTAATTGGAGAAGAAAGCTCTGATAATATTAAAGAAAAGGCAGCCAAATATCTTGATATTTCTCCCGATTCTTATGCTATTAAAGCAATAGAATGGCTTGGTTTGTTTGAAAACAAACCTATGAACAGGCAAACTGACACGCCTTTTGAAATAGTTTCTGATATAATGATAGAAAAGATGGAGCTTGGCAATGAAGAAAGAGATATGGTTGTTATGCAACATGTATTTTTAGCTTCTTATCAGGACGGCAAAAAAGAAGTTATAAAATCATCAATGCTTGATTTTGGTACATTGTCAACTGATACAGCAGTAGCACGTACAGTTGCTCTGCCGGCTGCAGTTGGTGTTGAAATGATTCTTGCCGGTGATATTTCTGTTAAAGGAGTTCATATTCCGGTTATTGCAGAGGTTTATAACCCGATTCTGGACAAGCTTGAAGAGATGGATATTAAGATGATTGAAGAATTTGGATTACCGGAAAATGAAATTATAAAGTAAAGTATTGGTTGTTATTGGTGTCTAATAACTCAATTATATCAAAAATACTTGGCAAAATACATTTAAAAAGAAATTTTTTTAACTTTGCCACGTTAAAATTATGTAAAGAAAAATTTATTAAAATGACAAATCAAATGATTTCAAGAATCATGATTACATTTATCATGGTTGCATTATTACCATTCTATAGTATTTCTGCTGAGAATGATGAAGAAACGCCTCAATTCAAGTACGCTGATGAGCAATTATTTGCCTTTTTTGATGCAAACAGGGCAATAAGTGAACAAAGAAGAGCGAGCAACGAAGAAATTCAAGAAGTGGTTGAAGAACATGGATTAACCCTTGACAGGTTTAATCAAATATCACGAGCCGCTCAAATTGGTGCATTACAAGGTGGAACATTTTCTGACGAAGAAATTAGTGCTTTCAATGATGTTGGCCCCAAGATTAATGAAATTCAGCGTAACCTGCAGATGGAAGTTCAGGTTATAATTGAAGAACATGGCCTTACCACATCAAAGTACCAGGAAATATTGGGCGAATATCAGCAGGACCAAGATCTTCAGGAGTATGTTCGTGAAATCCTACGCGAAAGAGCTATTGAAGCAAGGCGCCAGGAAATGATTAAAGAACTTGAAGAAGAGCAGAGAAGAGAAGCTGAAGAGAAAGAAGAGAATGACGAATAACAATTAAGTTGTTAATTGCTATAATTTAAGAGGCTGTTTCAAAAGTATTTTATTTTTTTGAATGTATTGCATCTATTTGATTAATACAAAAAAAAAGTAATTTTCAGTTTTTGAAACTGCCTCTTTTTTATTTCCTATAATAAAAACAATTTTGTTAGAATGCTGTAAGTTAATGTTTAACAAGGCGTTTTCGGAGCATGTTTAATGCTGTAAGTGAACTTCTTATAATGTTTCTCTCCCTTTTGTCTCCAAACAAAAATTTCTCACTAATTACTTCATTTTTGTCAGAAATCGCAATGTAAACAAGTCCTATAGGCTTGTCTTTACTTCCACCGGAAGGCCCTGCAATACCTGTAACGCCAATACCATAATCAGTTTCGAATTTTTTTCGGGCTCCCTCAGCCATTGCTTCTGCAACCTGAGAGCTTACTGAACCATGTGCTTCAATCAAGGCTGATGGAATGTTTAATAGCCTTTCTTTTGACTCATTGCTATACGATACTATTGTACCTTTAAAGCACTTGGAGCTTCCTGAAATGCTTGTTAGCAAATGCGATAAATAGCCACCGGTGCAACTTTCAGCAATGCCTAATGATAGTTTTTTTTCAGACATTGATTTAATAATAATTTCTTCCAGGCTGTCATTGTCATAACCATAGATGTATTCAGGTATTAACTGTTTTAACTTATTTACTTCCTTTTTGATGGTATTTTCAGCTTCATTTTTGTTGCTGCTTTTACATGTAAGCCTTAATCTTACAGTGCCTGCCGAAGGTAAGTAAGCCAGTTCTAAATTTGATGGAAGCTCATTTTCCCATACTTCAAGCTTTTCTGCCAGAAAAGATTCCGGAATGCCTTGTGTTAAAACAGTTTTGTGCAATATGAAGTTTTTCTTTCTGCTCTTTTTTAAACCTGGAATTATGTGATTTTCTATCATATACTTCATTTCATATGGAACCCCCGGCAAGGCAATAACTGTTTTTCCTTCTTTTTTTGAAATTAACCCGGGAGCAGTCCCCTCAGGATTCCTTATAACATCAAATCCCTTAGGCACCATGGCTTGAAGATAGTTTAGCTCATTTATTTCCATTTCTCGCTTCTGAAAATATATTTTAATATCAGATAAAACTGTTTTATTTAGCTCTAATTCGGTGTTAAAATATTTCGCCAATACATCCTTTGTTACATCATCTTTTGTAGGCCCGAGCCCCCCGGTAATTAAAACCAAATCAGACCTTTTTGCAGCTGCTTTTAATGATTCCATTATATCATTGGCATTGTCAGAAATTATAGATATATGCGTCACAGGTATGGCA
>PWND01000021.1 GCA_003557965.1 Bacteroidales bacterium
ATATTAAACTAAGAAAGCCAAGAATAATCATATGTCCGGCTGTAATATTTGCAAAAAGACGTAACATTAAAGGTATTGGTTTAATTAATACTCCAACAACTTCAATTATTGGCATTAATGGTACAGGTAATTTCAGCCAAATCGGAACACCGGGAGTATTAAAAATATGCTGCCAATATGAACGATTGCCTGATATCTGCGTCATGAAAAATGTAAAAAGAGCTAACACCATCGTAACGGCAATATTACCGGTTGAGTTAGCCCCCCCGGGAAAAATAGGAATCAACCCTAATAAGTTGTTTATAAAAATAAAAAAGAATAATGACAAAAGATATGGCATAAACTTCATATAATGATGGTCTCCTATTGCTGATCTTGCAATATCATTTCTTACAAATAAAATAAGCGGCTCAATAAAAGCAGCTATGCCTGTAGGGGCTTTATTACTTCCCACATTCTTATATACTTTGGCAACCTTAAGCATTAACACTATTACCAAAACAGTTCCAATAATAATACTTAATGCATTTTTTGTAATACTTAAATCAATTATCATTGAAGCATTGGGGTCACGACTTTCACCATCCTCCAGCACCCTTACTATTTGTCCTTTTCTGGGTGCTTCACCGGCTATCTTAAAACCCTTGTAGGAATCATATCCATGATTAAACTTATTAGAAAAAAAGAAGTAAAATTTACCTTCATATATAAGTATTACAGGCAATGGAATTGATATATGCAGATCACCCCAGTCTGCAATATGCCAGTCGTACTCATCTAAAACATGGTCAATAATGATTTTTCCTACATCTATTCCATCATCTTGCTTCTTTTCTTTTGAAGCATGCTGATCCGGGTATTCAGATGAGCTTTCAGCAAGTATATTATTGGGTAGTAAAAACAATAGAAATAAACAGCAAATTAATGACCTTAAAAGTGCATTAAACTTAACTCTTTGAAAGTTTCTAACTTGTTGCCTCACTTCTGCTGTTTATTATAAGATTTTGGAGTGCAATTTATAAAATATTTTAATATAATAAACAATGGTGTAGCTTAATTTTTTTATACAATTTAAAAAACTACAGTTTTTTTAAAGATAATTGCCTGATATTTAATGAAGAAACAGTGGTTTATTTTTTATAAACACCTGTGAATAACTTATTTTTTTTGATTTTTTTCTTTGCTATTATTTGATTTATCCTCATTTATTTTATTAGTAACGCTTTTAATTTCTGAACTTTTAAACAGTTTAAAGTTGTTTATTGAATCAAATAAGGTATATATCAAGTAAAAAACAAAAAACGACAATATGAATTTTACGGAGTCTTTAGGGTATATAAAAGCATAAGCAATCAGAATAGAAAGCAAAAGGAAAAATTTAATTCCTAAACTTATCATATAGTTTTTTATTAACCGCTCATGTTCTTTATTGCTTCCTTTAAAAATAATGAACTTATTAAGAAGTGTTATTGAAAAAAAAACCAGTGGTAAAAACAACAGGGCATCAGAAACCAGGTATGATGGAGCATATATACTAAAAATGTAAGAAATTATGAATAGTATAATGCTAAGAACTGAAAGCCTTATGGTAAACTTTTTCATCTGTGTAAATTAGTGTTATCAAATTGAATATTAGTATTATGCGTATTAATGTATTCAATTTAAGGTGCTATTATCCCGATGGAACCCTCATGTTTACACATGCACTTTTATATATGTTTAGTAGATGAGGGTTTCATTATTTTAAAGAAATTTATTCAGAGAATTTTTATATTAATAGAAAGCAATAATCTTATTATGCTATTTGCTTTGAGATGGTTGTGCTTCACCTTTGCTAAATTTTTCTGAAGCAATGCTTGGTTTTTCCATATTGCAACTGCCTGAGAATATTGCTCCTGGTTCTATTGCAAGTTGGCTAACAGTAATTTCTCCATTATAATGTGCACTGGCTTTAAGGGTAAGAAGTTCCTTTACTTCCATTTTTGCATTTACTTTACCTGATATATCAGCATTCTGACACAAAATTTCTCCTTCAACCTCACCTGTATTTCCTACTACAAGTTTACCCTTCGTTTTAATATTGCCACTTACATTTCCATCTATTCTTATATCTCCGGTAGCGTTAATTTCTCCTGAGATTGTTGTACCTGTACCTATTAAGTTTATTGTATTGTGATCGGTTTCGTTATTTTTTGCCATATCTATTATTGTTATTTTTGTTATGTTTACTTTGTTTAAAAAAGCAAAAATATAATAAATTTCATTACTGAAAAAATTAAAGAAGCATATATTTATTTAAAATAATAATGTCTGTAGAAGTCAAGATATTCCGATAAATCCTTGTGTTGATAAAAAGTCGGATAGTTTTCAACTGAAATTACAAAAGCCTCATAATGCATAATATCAAAATCTACAAGAACTTCATTTTCAAAAAGGCTGCCATAGTAATCCAGTGCTTTCTCTTTTCCTTTGAAATTAGTAACAGTAATAAGCTGTTGCCTAACATTTAAATTAATGTTGCTTAAGCTTAGGTTTTCATCCGGGAATTCATCTCTGTTATAACTATTTAGTTTATTCCTGATATCTCTTAATTGTATGTAATTCGACTCAATAACTATTGCAAAAAAGTGGATATCATCTGGGTTATATGTATATATAGATTCAAAATGATCTATCTCCTCTTCATCAACTTCTTTTTCATCAGTTTCGGTGGTGCCGGCAATCATTGCTCTTTCGTTAAGTATATTCAACAATGTAAGCGCCCTGTCGTGCACTCCTGTGCCATCATAATGCTCAACTATATATGCTAATTGTTGTTTCATTTCTAATGTTTCATCCATTTTTCCTTGCGCCATAGCATTCAGGTATAAAAAGCGTGCCTTTATGGGTTTATCCATTTCCAGGGTGTCTATTTGTGAGCTGTAGTTTATAACCTGCTGATAATTACCGGCATAAAAAGCATTATAAGTTTGCTGATAAACTCTTTCAGCCCTGCTTCTTCTTTCTATGATGTTTTTTGCATAATCCGGATCTTTAAGGATTTTTGCAAAATCGCTGTCCGGAAATTCGCTAATTATTCTGTTTTTATATACATCTGCCATAGAAGCATTTCCACTTGACATATTTATGGTGTATAAATAATAATACGCATAAATTTTTTGCTCAAATTCGGGAAATCTTTCAATTAAAGTATTAAAACTGCCAACAGCATTTTCTTTGTCATTTAGCCTTGTTTTAAAGATAACTCCTTTATTATAATACGCATTGGCGATTCTGTTATTAGAATTCTTTATATCCTCTTCAGAGGAAGGTATATTTGCCAGGTAGGTGTCTCTGCTAAGTTTATCAACAGGCTCATCATCCATCAAGGGAGCGTCAGGGTCATCAGGGTCAAATCCAAAAGACATCATTTGCTTGTTACTTATTCGCCATAAATCTTCAAGTGGCCTGTCACCCCACTTTGCATAGAACTCTGTTTTACCAAAATTCATAGCAGTAGTATTATAAAAGTACCAACCTCCATTGCCATCTCTTTGCCCTGCTCTTCCGGCATCTCTTCCCCGCATTTGTTGCATCTGGCGTTGTCTTTCTCTTTCTTTTTCTCTTTCAAGGCGCTCTTGTTCCCGCAATTCACTTATTATTCCATCAATTATTTTGTTCCTTTCAGAAGACGACATGCCGGCCAAACGCTGTAAAGAATCTTCCCGTTCAATAATCCTGATATAACTAGCTAACTCAAATAATAATTTCTGGCGTTTTTGAATTCTTTCAAAATCATCGTAATCTCGTGACATAAAAGTAACCACACTGTCATAATAAACTGATGCTTTATAATATTCAGGCATTTCATAATGCAACTCACCCAAACGCAAAAATGACAATCCCTTTTGAAAGTCATTTCTTTCACTAACTCTTGTGGATTCCAAAAAATAATCTATTGCGCTGCTTTCATTTCCCTGTCTCAGCTCAAGCATACCCAAAGCATAGTAAATTTCATCCCTGTAATCTCTGTTACGATCAACATTAAGCATTCTGTAAAGGCCTTCCCTCACTTCCTTAACATTTTCCATACGCGGGTCATACGACATTGCCATATTAATTCTTGCACGAAATGCCATATCAAAATCAGGATTCATCCTTAACACCCTTGCAAAAGACCTCTGGGCGTCATAGAAGTTTTCAGCCCTGTAATATACCTGCCCTAAAATAAAAGTAAGCCTTGTTCTGTATTCCCTGTTTTTTGTCAATCTTATTCCATTGTTTAAATACTCCGCAGCAATACCATACTTTTCTGTCCTGATATTATGGTCAGCCCTGACAAGGTAATACAATTGTTTTGCATTATTTTCCAACAAACCCTGCTCATATCTTTGTTCAACTAATTCGAGCATTTCTGCAGCTCTGTCGTACTGCTCCAGTTGATGGCGGGCCTTTGCTATCCATATCATTGATTCATATTTCAACTGCGTATCATACTGGCGAATAACATATTCAAACATAATTATTGCCAGGTTAAAATCATCTTTAAAAAAATGTGAGCGCGCAATTAAGAAATAAGCATTATCTATATACCTGTTATACTCTACACCGTTTATATCCATTGAATGTTTACGAATCACCCTGCTGCATTTTTCATATATTGTTTCCATATTTGACGACAAGGTTGACCTGTTCTGGCTATTACCATATTGAAAAATGCTTAAAACCTCTTCGTAGTTGTCTAAATGCGCATCAGATAATGTTTTTAGGCTATTGTTGTAAATTTCACGCGCATTAAAATAGCCATTATACTTAGTGTTTATACTATGATAAGCCCTGTTTATAAATCTATTCTTTTCTGTTGAACACGAAAAGAGCAGAATTGTGAATAGAAATAAAAATAATGATAATTTACGCATTTGTATTTCGAAGTACTGCTTTTTATAACAAGTAAATGTTTTTTGTAATAACTAAGATTTGATGTTTTTATTATAATTACAATTAAAATACTGGCAATAATATCCGACTTGAAAAATTGCGCAGCGAAGATATAACAATTTTCCCGATGTTAAAACATAAAGACAATATCTCCGCTGTCGCTTGTGAATGAAAAGAATGCTCTAAAGAGGGCATTGGGTGTAAGTTGTTTAATTGTTTAATCGTTGAGGCGTTTAGTTGGGAAGTAATCTGTGGAAATCTGTATAACACTGTGGTTAAAGAAAACCTGAAATCCGAAGCTCTAAGCTCAAAACAAATCCGAAATCAAAATGATTTAAATTCAAAATAAATAGAAAAATTACGAATATATGAGCTCAAAGGTACAGTTTAGGGTATAATGATATTAAAAACTCATAATAAATTATTGCTTTTTTAAAAAACTATAACAAACTATTGCTTTATATAAAAACTATTTTGTAAATTTGCTTTATTAAAATAACACTATTATGGAAAATCTTATAAAAAAATCAAAGCAAAAAGCAAAATCAGGCTCTTCCACTAAAAGGAGATATTTGTTTGAAATAATAGATTGGAAACAACGCCTAATAGTCATTCTTGGATACAGGGGAGCTGGGAAAACCACTTTGCTTCTGCAATATCTCTCATCTGCTAAGCAAAAAGGAATATATCTCAGTCTTGATGATTTCTATTTTGAAACAAACAGACTAGTAGAAACCGTTCAGCAACTCTACGCATCAGGATATCGTCTTCTTCTACTTGATGAGGTTCATCGTTATGCATGGTGGTCAAAAGATATAAAGCAGCTTTACGACGACTATGAAGATATTCAAATAGTTGCATCAGGTTCGTCAATTTTAGACATCTCAAAGGGTAGTTCTGATCTGTCAAGAAGAGCATCAGTATATTCATTGCAAGGGTTGTCGTTCAGAGAATATCTCAATTTTTACAAGAATAGTAACCTTCCCTGCCTGTCATTATCAGATATTGTGAATAACCATCATACAGTCTCGGCTGATTTGCTTGATTTATTTAACTATAAAACGGATTTTAAGCACTATTTGGAATATGGTTACTATCCTTTCTTTCTTGAAGGAACAAACACCTATTATCAAAAACTAGAGGAAACTGTCAATCTTGTTATTGATACTGATATTGCTCCCTATGAGGAGATTCAACATTCAACTGCAAGATTAATGAAAAAGCTCCTTTATGTTCTGAGCCAATCTGTACCTTTTGCTCCTAATATTAATAAGCTGGCACAAAGTTTAGAAACACCACGTAATACTGTTTTAAGGCTTCTTGACTATTTAGATAAGGCGCAAATATTAAGTTTATTAAGAATGTCTGCAAAAAGTGATAGTTATCTGCAAAAGCCGGAAAAAATATATTTGCAAAACACCAATTTCATGCAACTTTTCTCTCATCAAAAAGCTAATATTGGCAGTCTAAGGGAGACTTTTTTCTTTAATCAGCTTAGTGTTGGCCATGATGTTACCGCTGCCAAATATGGCGACTTTTTGATTGATAATTCTTTTGTTTTTGAAATAGGTGATGCAAATAAAACTATTGAGCAAATCAAGGGACTTCCAAATGCATATTTAGCTTTAGATATTGAAAACGGCAATGCAAACAGAATTCCATTATGGATGTTTGGGCTTTTGTATTAAGTTGGAAGATAGAAAAGATTGACAAGGCTTGGCCTGCCTGCAAACTATTCAACGTGATAACCGTAGCGACAGGATTTGGCCTCTCCTTAAATCCGCGATTATCCGTCCAGTCTTCATCACTTGTGCTGAACAAAGTCGAAGCATATATTCTTAGAAATACCAAGTTCAATATTTATTAGCGAGCGAGCGAGATATCACCACATTCATAATAAAACATCCGCAATGCCACGTGTGGCGGGTTTCTCCCCTTTGGATGAGAACTTTCCTTTTATAGTCGTAAGGAGTAAGTATTAAAATACATACACGAAATTGATAACAAATACCATCAGCACCTCATCCGTTTAGCGAAAGTAGCAAAACCTTAATTTTGGTTAAGAATTAAAACAAAAGTATTTTCGAATGTTAATTGTTATAATTTTATATATGTATTTTTAAATATGAATTATGAACAGAAAGAAATGGACATTAGATGATATGCCTTCGCAGAAAGGTAAAGTAGTTGTTATAACAGGCGGAAACAGTGGCTTGGGATTGGAATCAGCAAAGGCCTTTGCATTGAAAGAGGCTGAGGTGGTGCTCGCATGCCGCTCTGCTGCAAAAGGAAATGACGCTAAAGCCGAAATTCTTAAGGAAAGCCCAGATGCAATAGTTGATGTCATGGAGCTTGACCTGATGAAACTTTCATCAGTAAAAAGTTTTGCTGAAGAATTCAAGAAAAAATATTCCCAACTAAATATCCTGATGAATAATGCAGGTATTATGACCAGTCCTTATGCCCTTACCGAGGATGGTTTTGAAAGCCAAATGGGTACAAACCATTTAGGGCATTTTGCTCTTACAGGCTTGTTGATGGATTTAATCTTAGGTACTCCAAATTCCAGAGTAGTTAACGTTAGCAGTCTTGCACACAAGCAATGGCGGATGAGCTTTGAAAATTCTCTCTCAGAATACCCTAATAAGTACAATAAAATGAGAGCTTATGCACGCTCAAAGTTGGCAAACCTTTTTTTTACTTACGAACTACAGCGCAGGCTTGAAGCAGCTAAGCATGATTGCATAGCCGTTGCTGCTCACCCGGGAGCATCATATACAAATCTTGGCAGACACCTGGAAAAAAAGTTTATTGCCAAAGTATTAAAGCCACTAATAATCAAAGCCCTTCCAAGTCCAAAATCCGGTGCAATGCCACAAATCAGAGCTGCCTCCGACCCTGCTGTAAAAGGAGGAGAATATTACGGCCCGGCCGGTTTTATGCAGCTATCAGGCAGGCCTGTAAAAGTAAAATCTGCAAAAACATCCCACAATACTGAAGACGCAAAAAAACTCTGGGAAATGTCGGAGAAATTGACAGGGGTGAGACCGTTGAAATAAGGAAAAAAGTATTACATTTAACCGCTATTTGCGTGAAAAGCCTATCAATAAAGGCATTAAACAAAATACTTTGGTCGGATAAAAACATTAATTTGCTATGAATAATAAATCAATAAAAGACAAAAATTTAACTTACGAAGTACCTCTTAAGTGGGTGCTTTTATTTTGGGCTATTGCAATAGGTGTCGCATTTTACTTCGGTGGCAAGGAAGGAGCTATTGTTGCTGGAGTTATCGCTGCAATCAGTCTGTTTTTTCAGCTGATTAAAAAAAACTCATCATGGGAAGGTGAGGTAATAGATTTATACACTAAAGAGCAAAGACAAAGCTCTAATAACGACGAAGGGCAAATCCCTGGCACTCAAATTGTTAATA
>PWND01000321.1 GCA_003557965.1 Bacteroidales bacterium
GAAGTTGTCCAAACTCATTATACAATCAATAAAACCAACTCCAATATTCATGAAATTATGGAAATACTTCCCAGGCGTGTAGCTTATGAGGTAAGAGGGGAAACAAACCCTGATGGAGATGAAGAAATAAACCATTTAAGAAACGACAGCTATTTTGATATTGGGGTGGAAGTTCAGTTACCATTGCACGGTTACCTTAATTTAGCAGGGTTTGTTGATACTGTGGATTTCTCTATCCCCTCTGAGCTTGATATGATTGAATGGCTTGAACTTAATATTAATATGGTGAATGGAATGCCTGTAAGCACATATCTCACTATTGACTTTTATGATAGTAATGATAACCGCATTATAACTCTTTTCAAGGATGAAGATGGAAACCCCATCGCTGTTGCTGAATCAGCAGAAGTTGATGATGATGGTTCAATTATAAGTACTACATTAGCTCAAAGCACTATCACGCTTGTTGATGACCAAATAGCGAACATTGAAAACACAGAATACCTGGTAATAAAAGCAAGAGTAACTTCTTATGAAGCTGATATTCCGCGAAACATAAAAATATTTTCATCGAATGAACTTAACACTTTCATTGGTATAAAGTTAGGAATCAACCAGGTTATTTCTTTTAGTGATGATGATTAGTTTTAATTATAATAAGATCTCTTAATAATGAATACATTACATAAAAAAAACTTCCCGTTAAATTTGGCATTACTTATTACTATAGTACTTATGCCTTTAATTCTAAAATCCCAGCAATATAATACTATTTACTGGATGCAGGGAATTCCTCAATCTGCCTATAGCAATCCGGCCCATCAGCTTGATGCAAGAATCTATATTGGCGTGCCAGGTGCATCAAGTATATATGCAGGTTTTGGGAATACAGGCTTTACGCCAACAGATTTCCTTAGAAAAGATAATGCAGGAGATTTTTACTGGGATGAAGATAATTTTTTATCAAGCATGGATTCGAAAAACTTATTATTTTCGGATGTACAAGCTGAATTGCTAACTTTTGGGTTCAGGCAAGGTGAAAACAATTATTTTCACTTTAACTTGTCACAAAAAGCAGGTATGCAGTTTGGTTATCCTAAAGATATATTTTTATTAGCCTTAAAAGGCAATAAATACTTCGCCGATAACACTGATACGGGCGCAGCTGATTTTTCGTCATTGAGAGTTAATTTAATGCATTACACCGAGCTTGGATTAGGGTATTCAAGAAGAATTGACAATTTGCTCGATTTTGGTGTGAGAGTAAAATTGCTTTTTGGGCATGCCAATCTTCGTTTATCATCATCTGATAATTTTAGCTTCGTTACAAATCCCGAAACATTTGAATTAGGATTATATAGCGACCTAACCCTAAACACTTCATTGCCAATGACACTTGGCGAGTTTAGTATTGATGATTTATTTGATGATGATAATTCAAATGACAATCAGAGCTCAATGGATGATGACTTTGAATTTGACCCGCTTGACTATATGATAAATTTTGGCAATTTTGGACTGGCAGGTGACTTAGGCGTTATATATGACCTGGATGATATGTTTAGCTTTGCGCTTAGTGTGGTTGACCTTGGATATATTAGCTGGAAAAGAAATGTGGAAAGCTATAATGTGACAGGAGAAATAGAATTTGACGGATTAGAAATTGAGAACCTGTTTGCATTTGGTACTATTGGTGATCATATTGACGATGATAACAACGATAACGATGATGATGTTGTTGAGGATTTATTAGGTAATTCAAGTGTTACCTACTCAAACAACCCATATTCATTTATGCTTTCACCCAAAATATTTCTGTCGGCAAAGTATAATATTAGTGATATCCATAGTGTGAGCTTTTTAACCAGGGGAATTGTTGTTGACCGTAAATTGCACCCTTCCTTCTCACTGGCTTACAACATTCAGCCTATAAGGCCTCTTGGGTTCTCACTGGCCTACAGCGTTATTCATGGCACTTTTAACAATATTGGATTAGGAATGCACCTTAATTTATACCCTGTTCAATTGTATGTTGTTGCTGACAACACTTTCCCGGCATTTCAGCCAGTGAATACAAGAATTGTAACTGCACATGTAGGCCTAAACATTGTTATTGGGTACAGGCACCAAGAGCAGGCAAGGCCAATACATTGCTGGGATTTATAATATTTGTATGGTTTTTTATTTTAATTAAAATCAATTTTTTGTACCAATAATTAGGTATTTCATTACCTTTGTTATTAAAAGAAAATCCATGTCAACTCAATATATTGGCGAAAACCTATGGGCAGGGCATTCAGGTAAAATACTTATAATTGCAGGATTATTATTTACTATACTTGCAGCCCTCGCCTACCTGAAAGCAACAAGGAAAAATAACACTCTCTCTGAAAAATGGAATAGAAATGCCGACTTCCTCTTTAGCTTGCATAGTGCAGTTATGTTTATTGCAGCAATTATTCTTTTCTACCTATTAATAAACAGGCATTACGAATACAAATATGTGTGGATACATACAGAGAATAGTCTTGGACTGGAATACCTGGTAGCAAGTTTTTGGGCCGGACAGGAAGGCTCTCTCTTATTCTGGGTTATTTGCCAGGCAGTTTTTGGCTTGCTCATCATTCGTTTTGCAGGAAACTGGAAGCCAAATGTAATGTTTATTATAAGCTTGTCGCAGGCTTTTATGACATCCATGTTGCTGGGAATATCAGTTTTGGGAATCCAGGTAGGGATGAGCCCGTTTACATTATTGCGGGAAGCTACTGAGAATATTGGAAATGCCTTTTTTGAGAACCCTAATTACCTGCAGCTTATAACTGATGGAAATGGATTGAATCCCCTCTTACGAAACTTCTGGATGCTTTCACACCCACCGGTATTATTTATTGGCTTTGCAGCTGCATTGGTGCCTTTTTCGTATGCTATTTCAGGCTTATGGACAAAGAAGTATCACGATTGGATAAAGCCTGCTTTACCATGGATGCTTGCAGCTATTCTGTTTCTTGGTGCCGGAATAATTCTGGGCGGCGTTTGGGCATACGAATCTCTTACTTTTGGAGGATTTTGGGCATGGGACCCCATTGAAAATGCATCCCTTGTGCCATGGCTTATACTGATAGCTGCATTGCACTTAATGATTGTTGCAGTAAAGCAAAAAAACACCTATTTGCCTCTGTTTATATTCACCGTTCTCTCTTTTGCTTTTGTAATATATTCAACATTTCTAACGAGAAGCGGAATATTGGCAGATACTTCTGTACACTCATTCGGAGATGATGGAATGGGCCTGCATATTTTTATATATATCCTTGCCATCTGTGTTTCGGGTGCTTTCTTCATTATAAAAAACATCAAGAATCTTCCACCTGATAAAAAAACCAATCTTTTTTCCAAAGAGTTTTGGCTATTTGCTGCATCTTTAATTATCATGCTTTCATCATTCCAAATCATTTTTACTACATCATTGCCGGTAATTAATAAAATTGCAGGTGCAAATTTTGCCCCACCAGTTGATGTAGTTAGCCACTATAATAAATGGCAAGCTCCTTTTGCTGCTGCTATTGCACTAATGATAGGAATTGGCAACTACCTTAAGTGGAACAACAACAACATAAAAGGCTTTTTACTGTCTTCATGGTTCGCAATAGCATTATCGGTTGTGATTTTTATTGTCACAATGTTTTTATATCCAATCAGCAATGTTGTTTACCAGGTAATGCTGTTGTTTTCATATTATGCATTTTTTAGTTCACTGGATAATATATTAAGATTTAAAGAAAAACACATTTCAGCAGGTGGAGCAATAAGCCATATTGGAATTGCACTTTTTTTAGCTGCTGCAATACTCACATTTTCTAAACAAGAAGTTATTAGCAAAAACACCAGTGGATACTCCTTAGGCTCAGGGTTTTCTGAACAGGAAAATCTTTTACTTATAAAAAACAAACCTCTGCCATTGGATGATTATCATGTAATATATAAAGGATATGATTTTGATGGTGAAAGGCTTTTTTACCAGGTTGACTTCCTGAAAAAGAACAAAAAAGGAGAGTTTTACAAAAAGTTTTCTTCATTCCCATCTGTTTTATTAAACGAAAAAATGGGAAATGTTTATGAGCCTTATGCAAAAATTTATCCTTTTAAAGATATTTTCACATACATAACCTACGCAGAAATTGATAAAGATGCCTCAAATGACAGTCATAAGCACCTGGGAAAAACGGAGATAACATTAAACGATACTATTGGTATAAACAATGATTTTCTTGTATTTCATGATTTAACTGCTAAATCTGATGATGCTGAAAACAAAAGCACTATTGTAATAACGGCACATTTGAAGAATTTAACTCATTTTGGACAAAAGCATACATTTTTCCCAAAGTATGAATTAAAAAACGGAAGAATAATTTTCCATGACGACTACTCGGATGATTTATCCTTGTACATTGGCATTAGCAATATTTCCGATGAGCCAAATACAATAGAAATAAGTGTTTATGAAGAAAGGGAAGAGTTTATTGTTATAAAAACTATAGTATTCCCATTTATCAACTTGCTTTGGCTGAGCTTAATAGTAATCCTTGCAGGTTTGTTTATTGCAATGAAAAAACGATGGAAAACCAGGAACGTAACAAATTAATTATTATGTCAGAAATAGAAAATGTTGTAATGATAGGGTCAGGAAATGTTGCAACACACTTAGCCTTAGCATTTTCACAAAGAAATAAAAAAATAAAGCAGGTTGTAAGCAAAAATGAAGAAAATGCATCGAGCCTTGCAAATCACTTTAAGTGTACATACTCAAATGATATTTCAAAAATATTTCCCGGTGCCGACCTTTATGTAATTGCAGTTAGTGACAGCATTATTCCTGAAATTACGAAAAAGTTTCCTTATAAAAATGCCTTTGTTGTGCATACCAGTGGCAGTATGCCTATGGATGTTTTAAAAGAAACAGGAGATAATTATGGTGTATTATATCCTCTTCAAACATTTACAAAAAATGTTAAACTTGATATAAATAATATCCCTTTTTGCATCGAAGCCAACACAGAAAAAAATCTAAATATTTTAAATAATTTGGCAAAGGAGTTATCAACTGCTGTATATGAAACAAGCAGCACGCAGCGTGAAACACTGCATTTAGCAGCTGTGTTTGCTTGTAATTTTACAAACCACTTATACCATATAGCTTCTGACCTGCTTGAGAAAGATGGCCTTCCTTATGATATGCTAAAACCCCTGATAAGCGAAACTGCGAGGAAAGCCGGCCTTTTTCACCCGAAACATGCTCAAACAGGGCCGGCTGTCAGAAACGATACTTCTATACTGAACAAGCATATAGAAAAACTAAATATGTTTGATGATTACAAAAAAATATATACTTTTATGAGCCAAAGTATAAAAAAGAACAAGAATAAATAAGAGAATTAATTAAATGAGTAACTATAAAAAATTGCTATTATCAATAAAAACATTTATTTTTGATGTTGATGGTGTGATGACAGACGGCATAGTTATTCTCTCTCCTGATGGCGATATGCTAAGGACAATGAACGTAAAGGATGGTTATGCATTGCAACTTGCCATAAAAAAAGGATACCAGGTTATTATAATAACAGGTGGACATTCAGAGTTGGTAAAAAACAGGTTCGCTGCATTAGGCATTGAGCATATATATCTTGGAGTAAATGATAAACTAAGTTTATTTCATAAGCTGGAAAAAGAGTTAAGCCTGAAAAAAGAAGAAATACTATATATGGGCGACGATATACCAGATTATAAAACAATGAAGGAAGTTGGGCTGCCAGCATGCCCGGCTGATGCTTCAGAAGAAATAAAAAAGATTTCCGGGTATATTTCTCGCTTTGATGGAGGTAAAGGTTGTGTAAGAGATGTTGTAGAGCAAGTTCTGAAAGTTCAAAAAAACTGGTTTGATAATGACGGGTTTCATTGGTAATATAATTATTTGTTAATGATTTCATATTTTAAGCTTTTCAGGTGGAAAAACCTATTAATACTGATTATAATACAGTATTTATTAAGGCATTGTGTTATCCAGCCCTTGCTAATTAAAGAAGGGTACTCCTTAGCTTTGTCAAACATTGATTTTGCACTTTTGGTCCTGGCAACTGTATTGATAAGCGCAGCAGGGTATGCAATAAACGATTATTTCGACATAAAAGTTGACCGTATAAATAAACCTCATAAAATTATTTTAGGTAAAGAACTTTCCAGGCGTAAGGCCATCTTCTCTCATATTATTCTCAATATAATTGCTGTATTAATTGGATTCTACCTTGCTTACAGAGTAGAAAACTGGATACTGGCTTTCCTTTTTATAGCTGTTGCTGTGCTGCTTTGGCTATATTCAATAAGGTATAAAAGAAAATTCCTTATAGGAAATATCATAATTAGTGTTTTAGCAGCCTTTGTTATTGCTATAGTCTGGGTTTTTGAGTATAATGCTATTATTTCAAAAACAACAATAAGCATTGAGGAACTGCAAATTAATAATTTTGTGAGAATATTTGCCCTTTTTGCTTTTCTTACTACATTATTAAGGGAAATTGTTAAAGATATTGAAGACATCAAAGGAGATGCTAAAACCGGATGTAAAACAATACCTATTGTTTCTGGCATAAGGCCAACGAAAAATCTGGCCATTCTTCTCTCTTTATTAATAATATTTTTTACGGGATATTTTCAAATAAAAATGTTGCAGGTTGAAATTTACCCTTATCACTGGTTATTTATTTACCTTTTGCTTACAGTTCAAATACCGATTGTTCTTATGATCAATAAAATTCACATTGCTAAAGAAAAAATAGATTACCATATAATAAGCCGCTTAGCAAAGTTTATTATGCTAACCGGGATCTTTTCAATGTTTTTGCTGTATTTCATTTTTTCATTTCCTGCACTATAAAAATGGATTTTTATAATAAGCTAAAAAAGTACGATATAATATTAGGGTCAAAATCTCCCAGAAGAAAAGCTTTGCTGAAAAATTGCAATATTCCTTTCAGAGTATTTAGCAAACCAACAAAAGAAGACTTCCCTGAAAACCTTAGCCCGGAAGAGATAGCCACGCACTTAAGCAAAACAAAAATTAGCGCTTACAAAGAAGAGTTGTCAAATCCATTTGTGATAGTTATTACAGCTGATACAATAGTTGTAAGAGATAAGCACATTTTAAACAAGCCCTCCAATGAGCAAAATGCTATAGAAATGCTGGTATCATTATCAGGAAGATCTCACGAAGTATATACCGGGGTTTCAATAGGCAGCAGTAAAAAAACCATAGATTTTTTTGATAAAACTATTGTAAGTTTTTCTGAATTATCCAAAGAAGAAATAACCTATTATATAAAAGAATACCGGCCTTTCGACAAAGCAGGATCTTATGGAATTCAGGAATGGCTGGGGTTAATAGCTATTACCAAAATTGAGGGTTCTTACAATAATGTAGTTGGCCTGCCAGTTCATAAAGTTTATTCTGAGTTGAAAAACTTCATTATCTAATACCCGGCTATCTCCTTGCCAAAAACACCCATAAATAATACAACAGCATTGCCAAAGAACCTAAGGCTGCAACCACATATGTAGTAGCTGCCCATTTTAACGCATCACGTGCATGTGTGTGTTCCCGCCCGGAAGTAAGCCCGGTACGATCAAGCCATGCCAAAGCCCTGTTTGTTGCATTAAACTCAACAGGCAAGGTTATAAAGCTAAACAAGGTTGTTGTGGCAAACATAATGATGCCTGCAAATAATATTCCAGGAATAGATTCTACTGTTAGAATTCCTATTAGTAATATCCATTGCATATACCTGGAACTAATGCTAACAACAGGTACAAGAGCCGACCTCATTTTTAAAAATGCATAAGCCTTTGCATGCTGCACTGCATGCCCACACTCATGCGCTGCAACTGCCGCTGCAGCTATACTTCTGCCGTTATATACTTCCTTGCTAAGATTTACCGTCCTGTCTAATGGATTATAATGATCCGTTAACTTTCCACTTGTACTTATAACCCTAACATTATCAATGCCATTATCATGCAACATTTTCTCAGCAACCTCCCGGCCTGATAAACCTGAGCGAAGTGGCTCACGAGAGTATTTTGCAAACTTAGACTTTAAAGTGTTTGATACTAAATAACTTATTAATACAAATACACCGAATA
>PWND01000028.1 GCA_003557965.1 Bacteroidales bacterium
ACACCCGGTTTGCAAAAACAAAATGTGTAAACCAAAGAATAAAAGAGCGTTATAAAATTAATGAAAAACTCATCCGGAACTCAGGACAATTAAGTGATTATTATCCTGCTTTTTACATTTACTTGCTGTTCTTTCTTTTGTCAAAAAATAATATTGGCTTTCTGCTTGATTCAGGATGTTGTAGTTTTGCAACTTCCTTTGGGCTTTCAAATACTATAGCCGGAGCCACTCTTAGCTTAGCCCTGAAGTGGTCTTTTATCGCCTTTTCAAATTGTTTGCTTTTTATGTTGCTTCCAATTTTTATTGAAATGTCGTCAGTCTCAATGTTATTGGTTGTTACCTCAATGACGTAGTTTTTTATATCTGAAATATCATTCAGTATTTCAAATAATGAAGAAGGGAAGAGTGTAGTGCCTTTGTATTTAATCATTTGGTTTTTTCTTCCTGCAACTGGCCCGATTCTGAGAGAATTTCTGCCACATTTACAAGGGTCTGTGTAGTACGTGCAAATATCACCGGTTTTAAAACGGAGTAATGGCATTCCTTCAACTCCCAGGTTTGTAATTGTTACTTCCCCCAGCTCACCCTCATCAACATGTACATTATTTTCGTCAAGAAACTCTACAATTATCATTTCCGGATGGTGATGCCCACCCAAGCCATAAATACACTCTGTAAATGCTGCCCCCATTTCTGTTGAAGCATAAGTTGAGTAAAGGTTTATATCCCACTTTGATTTTATATGCTGCCCTAACTTATTTAAATTAAAGTTGTTGTCTCTTAAAGGCTCTCCTATGCATATTGCTGCTTTTACAGATGTGTCACGGTAATTTATGTTTTTTTCTTCAGCAAACTCTATCAATGATGGGATAAAGGATGGTATTGTTATTATGTAAGATGGGGATATCCGTTTAATTGTATCAAACTGTAGTTCGGGATTACCCGGCCCAACCCGAACAATTCCCGCACCTAACTTTCTTAAACCCAGAAAGTAGGCCAGGCCTGCCATAAAACGCCTGTCCATCGTAATCATTAAATGGTAAATATCATCAGGGCTGCCATCTGCACACACAAATGAAAGATATTCATTATGTGCCAAACGATTTAAGTCATTCTCAGTAGCAGCAAAAGTAACCGGATTGCCTAAAGTGCCTGAAGTAGTTATGTAATCAATTACCTTTTTATGCTCAACACATAAAAAATCCATGTTTTTGCGCTGTAAATCCTCTTTTGTAGTGCAGGGAATGTCACTAAGGCTTTCAATTGTTCTTATTTTTGCCGGATTTATATTGTGCTTTTCAAAATGCTCTTTGTAAAATTTTGATTTAGTAGCTAAATAATCAACAGCTTTTACCAATTCCTGTTCCTGGTACTGCTTGATTTCTTCTTTTGTTAGCTTTCCTATTTCAACCTTATTTGTAAACATTATTTTTTAGATTTAATTTTTATACTTTCAAGATACTTTTCTGTCCTTTGTCTTTCCGATTCCCATGGTATCTTTCTCGACAGGGCATCCCTGAAATACATTTCCGCCATTTTATAATCTCCAATACTTAAATAATACCTTCCTGCAATAACTTTTGGATAATAGTAGTCAGGATTTAACATCAGGTAATTCCGGATTTCTGTTTCCGAAATTTTATGATTGTCTTCTTTTAATAAACCCTCCAGCCTTTTTGTCTCCTGTTTATACTTTTCAAAGTTTAAATATTCCTGTGAAAATAAAAAATTATCCTCAGGAATATTTTTTTCTTCATTATAGATTTTATCAAAAACACTTATAGTGTCGGCAAATGCTTTGTTTAAATCGTATGCTATATACTGCCCAAGCTGGTATGGCCGGGATGATATCCAAAACTTTAGTTCTCCTGGCTTAAAAATAATTGAATGGTGTGCTATTAGCTGATTAATGGCTTTTTCATTTCCCAATCCAATGCTTTGTCCGCCCATCCCTTTTTTGTCTCTCAGTATTTTTGCAAAGCTGAAAATATTGTGTTCTTGTTTTTGTTCAAGAAGCTCATCAGTTCTTTCCCATCGATATAAAGATGATCCTTCATTAATGTTTTGAATGTTTAAATCCCTGTTCTTAAACTTTTCTCCCTGGAAGTGGTTTGTCAATACTAATCTGTCGTCATCAGTTTCAAAAATATCAATATCAGTTTTAGTTTTTTCAATAACAACAATTCTGTTGTCAATATTTGAACTTACTAAGAATGATCCGGAGACAAATGTTTCATGACGCTTTGCAATTTCGTATGCTTCATCAATAGTTGAAGCATATTGCAGAATTTTTCTTGCCAAAATTGACACCGGAATTTTTGCAGATGTCGGAATAGCGGATTTTGCAGAATTATAAGTAATTGTAAGGCCTTCCATATTCATTCCTGAAACAACACCTATCATCCCCGCCCAACTAATAAAAGCAAACTTATGTCCCTCTTCCGGATTAACGAAAGTTGCAATTTTGTTTTTGGCAAAATCGTCTCCAATGTATAGGTCGAAGTTTCTCCCTATAATAATGTTGCCGTCTTCTGACCTTGAGTTTTTTACACCAAGCCCTGTACACATTACCATGTTCAAGTTTTGAAGCGCATGTCCTATGTCGTGTGCGGCATGATAGTTTATCATTCGGTGATAAGGGCTTGAGATATAGTTAAACTTTGGCGAGGCACTTAAAGAAACCCCGTATATTTCCTTTTGATATTCAGTGGGAATGTGTAAAGCTATATTTCGGTTAAAAGCAGCAATGAAATACTTTAAAAAACGTAAATATCTCTCATCAGGAACCATAACCTCTATTTGGGAAATAAATGCTTCCTCCTGGAACACGCTTAACTCTCTTGTTAAAATTCCGTTTTTAACTCCCATGTCAAAAGGGCTGCCCTGTAAGTACATTTCCCATAAGCCAAACTTGTTTTTCCTGAGCCAACTGTCATCAACAACAAATGTGCTGTCATTTAATTCTTCGCGTTCAAGCTTTGTTGCAGAGGTGTCAGCAATCCTTGGGGGAAAAAATCTTATTGCAATGCTATTGTATATTATTATTGATGCCACAATTGTAGCCAATGCAATAATAGTTATTTTTATATAAGTACTACGACTAAGTGATTTAAGCATTCTTGATGTCTTTTATTAAATCATTAATATTTACCAAATTAGAACATGAAATAATTGAACTTATTGTAACACCTAATATGCCGTGCAAATTTAAATTTTGTCCGGTTAAATACAAGTTTGGAATTTTCGTGTTGTGAGATAAAAAAGTAGTAATAGGGTTGTTGCAGTCTTTTACAACGCCGTACATTGAGCCATCTGGCGTTCCAGTATAATCACGGTATGTTAGCGGGCTTGATGTGTAAAATTCATCAATGCAGTTTTTTATCCCGGGGATAACCTTTTCAATAGCATCAATAAATTTTGAGGCTTTTTGGTTTTTAAAGCTTTTATAATCATCACCCCTGTTCCCAATATAAGTATCTTCCCATTTTTTTACCTCATCATACTTCATATATGTTATTGCAGTGGCACTTTCAGCATATTTGTCATTATTTTGGTCGGGAGTAGTATAGCAAATAAATCCTTTTGGCCAGTTCTTCGGGTCATAACTATTAACTCCCCATACATCTGTAGTAGAAGAATAATAAATATTAGAGTTTATGTGCTTCAGGGCATTTTTTTTGAGAACAATATATAGCCCAAAGCAAGAAATTGAGTTTTCAAGATTTTCCAGCCTTTTGATATACACTTTTCTTAATAAGTTCTTATCAGCAATTTTTACTGTATTATATGGGTGTATGTTAGAAATGAAATGATTGCCGTAAATTGTATCTCCATCAGTTGTAGTGACAGCCGTTGCTTTTTTTTCGTTGCAAACAATCCTGCTAACTTCTTTTTTTGTTAATATGGTTCCACCAAAGTTTTCAAATTGACTTTTTAACGCACTTGTTAGTCCGGCTTTGCCTTCATCAATTTTCCAGGCGCTGTTTATAAAAAAAGCATTGATTATGCCATGTATATACATAGGGGTTTTGTTCTTGTCGCCTGCATATAGGCCATTTGTTGCAGCAAGCAAAGCCTTTAATTTTTTATTCTTGCTTAATGATTCTATATAATGATAAGCATTTTCATTAATATGGCCAAAATTCATAAAATCACTTGCTTTCACCGGCCTTAAATTTAAAATATCAACATTGTCCCATATTGTTTTTAATTTTTCTGTATATTTTATAATGGCTTGTTTCTCAGAGGGGAAGTAATTGATTAAGCTGTTTTTAAAATTTTCAAACCCCATAGGGTAACAATATTGATCGTTCTCAATAAATATTTTTTCAAAACATTTTTCATTAAGCTTCTTTAATTTGATTTTGTCAAGAATATTTAAATATTTAAATACTTTGTTTAGAAGTTGCCCGTCTTCAAGGGAGCCGGCATAGTGCATTCCTGTTGAAAACGTGCATGATTTGCGTTTGAATGTTTGAGTGTTGCCGCCCGGCTGGTTATGTTTTTCAACAATACAAACACTGTAGCCAGCTTTGCTGAGGATTAGCCCGCAGAGAAATCCGCCAAGGCCGCTGCCAATTATTACAACATCAAAACAATTGTTGTTCATTTTTTCTATGCTTTTATTATTCTGTTAACAATATAATCATAACCAATAATTTCTGAACAAGTTAAGGCTGAGCTGATAGCAACACCTAAAATGCCATGCATGTTTAGGTTTTGGCCGGTAAATAAAAGGTTGCTGATTCTCGACCGCGCAGTTATTATTGTTGTTAAAGGGTTTTTATAATCTTTAAGCACACCGTATGATGATCCTTCGGGTGTTCCTGTGTAATCCCTGTATGTTAAAGGTGTGGATGTATAATATTTATCAATATGACTTCTGAAGCCGGGAAATTTCTTTTCAATAAAGTCCAGCAATTTTTCAGCCTTTTCTTCTTTAAACTGTAAATAATCCTGTCCCCTGTTTTCAATATACGTGTTATCCCACTTTTTTACTTCGCTATACTTCATGTAAGTGAGAGCAATAGCAGCATCAGCCCATGTCTCGGATTTTGATGTTGCAGGTGTATAAAGCATATAGTGCTCAGGCCAGCTTTTTTCTCTATAGTTTGTAGTCCATACATTAACATCAGAAAAATGATGGTGATTGTAATTTAAATAAGGAAAACTCTCTTTTTTTAAAACCATATAAATGCTAAACATTCCTATAGTATTATCAAGAGAACTTATCCTGTTGTGAAAAGCTTTTTTAACCAATAATGGGTCAACCAATTTTAATGTGCTGGCAGGGTGCATGTTTGATATGAATTTATCTCCATAAATTTTTTCCCCGCTATCCAATTCTGCATAGTTAATTTTATTATTGTCACCTGATAGTTTAACTACTTTTGCTTCTCTGATAATATTGCCGCCGTGTTCTTTAATAACATCAGAAATTCTTGCAGCTAATTGAGAGCTGCCATCAACAAAGCGCCATGCACTTCTTATAAATGAATAATTTATCAATGCATGTATGTATAAAGGAGTTTTATCCTTTACACCTGCATAAAGTGAGTTCATACCGCCTAATATTTCACGAAGCTTAATATTGGAGGTTATAGAGCTTAGAAAGTCAAAGGCACTTATGTTGAGGAATTGGTTTTTTTGTGAAGATTCCCTGGTACCATCGAGTGTATATAATGGGAAGTAGCTGCAAACCTCAGCTATTTTTTTTATATACCGAACCAGGTTGTCTTTTTCTTTAGGGAAATAGTGAAATAATGATTCAACAAAATTGTCGTATCCCTGGGCAAGTGGGTATTCATTAGGGTCTTTAGAAAAACTTATTTTATCATAATTCTCAATATCAAGTCTGCGAATTTTTATTTTGTCAATAATGTTGAAGTACTTAAAGTACTTATGCAGCACTTCCCCTTCACCCAGGCTTTCTGTATAGTTAAGCCCTGTATTAAATATTGACTTGTCTTTTGTAAAAGATTGAATACAACCGCCAATTTTTTTGTTCTTTTCCAAAACACAAACATTAAAGCCTTCTCTGCTTAAAATGTTTGCACATAGCAAGCCTCCAAGCCCCCCGCCTATTATAACTATATCATACTTGCTCATTATTAGGTTTTTTTATAACGTATGTTATGTTTGAAGTAAACCTTGACTGGTCTATTCTGTTAAAAACCAACCCCTTTTCCCTTGCAAGATTTTCTATTTCCTGCCCTGAAAAATATGAAAGCTTATACTTCTTTTTGTTGAACTTCATGATTTTAGTACTCTGTATTTCAGTGTATTTCGTGTAAAAAGTGCGCTTTCGTAAATCAATATCAGCATCTCTCAGTATTATCAAGCTGTTTTGTTTTAACTTGTCCATACAGCTTTCTAAGATATCGTTTCTTATTTCTTTGGGAATGTAATGCAGCACATCATTAAATATATAAACATCTGCATCCGGAATCTCTTCTTCAGTGATATCAACCAACTCAAATTGCAGGTTCTCTGTTTTATGCGGGATGTTTTTTGCTATTTTGATTTTTTCTTCATCATAATCCAAACCAGTAATTTTCCTGTTTTTAGAAGTATAATGTAGCATTAATGATAAAAAGCCATAACCACAACCTATATCTGCAACTTTGGCATTTTCATGTACAATATTATTGTAAAATGAATAATTGTTTTCAGCTTTTATCTTTGTTTTTAAATACCATTCAAGAACCGGCCCCTTATAAAGGTATTGTGAAATTAATTGTTTCTTAAAAAACTTTGGTGTCTCCAGCTCTTTTTTTAGTTTTTCAAATTCATCCCGGTAAAAGCTGGTAAGTTCTTTTGCTTGCTCCTTATAAGTATGGCCTTCTTCGATATTTGCCGGTTTTACTTTTATCTTGTCGAAAAATTTTATATGTATTGTTCCTGATTTTAGAAAAAACTCCGACTTTGGGATGCACTCAAAAATTCCATGAATCATTATTGGCTGAATACTTATATTAAGCTTATCGGCAATATAAAATGCACCCTGGTGAAAACGCTTTATACTCCCATCTTTTGTTCGTGTACCTTCCGGAAAAACCAATATTGAATATCCTTGTTTTACTTTTTTCTCTAATTTCTTAAAATCCACATCCAAGCCTTTAAATACCGGGTAGTAATCAGCATACCTGATAATGCTGCCAAAAAACAAGCTGTTGTAAACCCATGAGTTTGTAAACGCTATCATTTTTGGGCTTAGTAGTAACAAATATACAAGGTCAATATAAGATTGGTGATTGGAAATAATTACAGAAGGTTTTGAGAAATCTAATTTTTCTTTATTTATGTACTTTCTTTTTATGCCATGGTTTGCTTTAGTAATAAACCATGAAAATTTACAAATAACACTATGAACAAAATTTTTCTTGTGCTTTTTCTTAATGGGTAAAACCCATATAATTGGCATCAAAGATGTCATTATTAATGAGCCTGTTAAAAAAAGCACTAATGCATTCAGCGATACGGTAAAGTTAAACAATGTGACCGGCATAATCCTTGGCTTACCTTTATTGCTTATCAAAAAATTAAATAACAAGGGTAGCAAAGTATATGTTATTAAAATTACGGATGTTATCCCCAATATTGAAACAATGGCAATAGATTTTAGTACAGGGTGTTTCGCAAAAATCAAAACGCCAAAGCTTGTAATGGTAGTAATAGCAGATAATAATACCGACATTTTGTAAGGAGTTAAGCTAATATTGCCGTATTTATGCCGGTTAATCAAACCGCTGGTTATAAAAATACTGTAATCAACGCCTAATCCAAAAATAAATGTTGTTATAATAATATTGAAAATATTAAATTCAATGCCTATAAGCCCCATTAAGCCAACTGTCCATAACCAGCTTAAAATTATTGGTATAAAAGATATTATAGCCAGCTCAATTCGTCCGTATGATACCAGCAATATGGAAAATATTAATAGCATTGAGATAAGCACCAGAAGCCTGAAATCTTCTTTTAAAACATCTAAAAACCTGTCAATAAAATACTGGTTGTCAAAAATTAGCACATCGGGCTTGTCTTCAAATGCATCAAAGAGGTGCTTTTTTTCCTCCTGGTCAACCATTAAAATAGTGATTAGCGAAACAATATCATTTGCTTCACTAATGAA
>PWND01000013.1 GCA_003557965.1 Bacteroidales bacterium
AGGTTAAGGCTAAGGTTAAGGTTAAGGTTAAGGTTAAGGTTAAGGTTAAGGTTAAGGCCAAGGCTTTTACTAATCACTAGTTACCAGTGCAATAGCTGAAAGGTGAAAGGTGAAAGTAAGGATGAGATTGAGGTTGAGGTTGAGGTTGAGGTTGAGACTTTTACTAATCATTACTAATCACCAGTTACCAGTGCAATAGCTCAAAGCTGAAAGCTGAAAGCTGAAAGCAAGGATGAGATTGAGGTTAAGATTGAGGCTGGTTTATTTGCCTCCATTGCGAGTTCATGGCGTCCATTGCGGTTTAAAATATTTTGTTTAATCGTTTAGTCGTTGAGTCGTGTTTTAACCAATTTCCCAATTAACTAATTACTAATTAGCACATTAGCACATTAGCACATTAGCACATTATCACATTTCCCAATCAACCAAAATTGGAACACGGATTAGACGGATTTTCACAGATAAAGAAATCCGTTGAAATCAGCTCAACCGGTATCAATCTATGTTCTATTTTTTTGTTTTACAAATAAAAAATATTTTCAATCCACAATTGTCAGTATAAAAAAAAGAATTATCTTTGCACCCCAATTAAGTCTTATTTATAAATTAATCATTTAATAATTAATCATGTACGCAATTGTTGACATAGCAGGAAAGCAGTTTAAGGTAGAAAAAGACCAGAAGATCTATGTAAACCGATTAGCTGATGAAGAAGGCAAAGACATTGAATTTGAAAATGTGCTTTTATTGGCTGATGGAAAAAAGATTGATGTAGGCGCTCCTGTTGTAAACGGTGCTAAAGTAAAAGCTAAAATTTTAGCACACGTTAAAGCCGATAAGGTTATAGTTTTTAAGAAAAAAAGAAGAAAAGGCTATCAAAAACTCAATGGCCACAGACAACCAATGACGCAAATACAAATTGCTGATATTGTTGCAAAATAAGTTAAACAAGTAAAATTTTTTATATATGGCACACAAAAAAGGTGTAGGTAGTTCACGAAACGGAAGAGAATCTCACAGTAAAAGATTGGGCGTTAAGCTTTTTGGAGGTCAGATGGCAACTGCCGGAAATATTATTGTTAGACAAAGAGGAACTGCTCATAATCCCGGTAAAAATGTCGGTATGGGTAAAGACCACACTTTGTTTGCACTGGTTGATGGAACAGTTGTTTTCAAGAAAAAAGCCGGTAACAAATCTTACGTTTACGTTGAACCTGTTGCTACCGAAGAAAAATAAAAAACAGGAAATTTCGTAAAAATAATTATTAGCCGCCCGTGATCTTATATCGTGGAGCGGCTATATTTTATTATTTATAAAAAAAATATCAAAATGCTTGAGATTACAAAAATTCGCGAAAATAGCGAGAAAGCTATTGAAATGCTCAAAGTGAAAAATTTTGATGCAGCAGAGTTAATAAAAAGCCTTTTAGAAGTTGATAAAAAGAGAAGGCAAACACAACAGTTGCTTGATGATACTTTGGCCGAAAGCAATGCAATTTCCAAACAAATTGGAGAACTATTTAAAACCGGACAAAAAGAAAAGGCAAATGAATTAAAAAACCAAAGCTCAGCATTAAAAGCAAAATCAAAAGAACTGAACAATGTCCTGGATAATCTGATAAAAGAGCAAAACGATATTCTTGTACAGTTGCCGAACTTGCCAAATGAAAAAGTACCGACAGGGAATTCTGAAGAGGATAATGAAATTGTTTACTCAAAAGGAGATGCCGTTGAATCTGAAGGCAAAGCTTTGCCACACTGGGAGTTGGCAGCAAAATATGATATTATTGATTTTGAGCTTGGAACAAAAATTACCGGAGCAGGCTTCCCTCTTTATAAAGGCAAAGGTGCAAAGCTGCAAAGAGCACTTATTTCATTCTTCCTGGAAGAAGCTATTAATGCCGGATACACAGAGTATCAGCCTCCGCTTGTTGTAAATGAAGAATCTGCATTTGCTACAGGACAGTTGCCTGATAAGGATGGACAGATGTATCATGTGCAGACTGACAACTTATTCCTTATTCCTACTTCGGAAGTGCCGGTTACTAATATTTTTAGAAATATGATAATTGCAGATGAAGATTTGCCGCTTAAATGCACAGCATATTCTCAGTGCTTCCGCAGAGAGGCCGGCTCCTACGGCAAGGATGTAAGAGGGCTCAACAGGCTCCACCAGTTTGATAAAGTGGAAATAGTACAAATTACTCATCCTGAAAACAGCTATAAAGCACTTGACGAAATGTGTAACTACGTTAAAGGCTTGCTTGACAAACTTGAACTACCCTACAGAATGGCAAGGCTCTGTGGTGGCGATATTAGTTTTGCTTCTGCCATGACCTACGACATGGAAGTATGGTCGGCAGCACAAAAAAGATGGCTGGAGGTAAGCTCAATATCAAACTTCGAATCTTTTCAGGCAAACAGAATGAAACTGAGGTATAAAAATGAAAAGGGTAAAACTCAACTCGCACACACTCTTAATGGCAGCGCTTTAGCCTTGCCAAGAATATTGGCTGCTTTACTTGAAAATAACCAAACCGAAAAAGGCATTAAAATACCTGAAGTGCTTGTAAAATATACCGGTTTTGAATACGTTGACTAAGAGAAATATAAAGTTAAAAGTAAGCCTTTTATCATTAATAATTTAAATACTTAGTAAAACCGTAATCTTTGATAATGCTAAACAATAAAATAATAGCTGCTTTTATCCTGGTTTTTTTGCCGGGCATCACCAATGTATATGCAGGAGAAACAGATGAGCTTTTAGCCTCGCAATACCTTAGGAATGGAGAATATGAGCAAGCAGTTGTTTTGTATGAGGAATTATTTGAAAAAAATCCATCTTCACCAATTTTTTATAATAACCTGCTGGAATGCTATATACAACTTGATGATTTGAGGCAGGCTCAGCGCACTGTAAGGTCCCAGATTAATAGATTTCCACAACAAATCCGCTTTGAAGTTGATTATGGCTGGATACAGGATTTGGCTGATAATCAACGACGAGCCAGGAGACATTTCGAAAACCTGATTTCGGATGTAAGAAAGAGGCCTGAAAACATTATTGCACTTGCTGATGCTTTTGAACGGCGTGGATATCTTGACTATGCTTTAGATACTTACCAAAAAGGGCGACGGGCTTTTGGAAATGATTACCCGCTTAACAGGAGAATTGCGCAGATTTATGAACAAAAAGGGGATTTGGATGCAATGATGGAAGAATTAGTGGATATGCTTACAATTAGTGAAGAACATCATGATAATGCAAAGGCTATTTTACAGGATAAAATCCTTGATGATCCTGATTTTGAAAATAACAATGCATTAAGAAGAGTATTATTACACCGGGTTCAAAGAGACCGCACACAGGTTGTATATTCTGAAATGCTTCTCTGGCTTTCAATACAACAAAAAGACTTTAATATGGCGCTTAACCAGGCAAGGGCTCTTGACAGAAGGCTTAACAGCGAAGGAAAATTAATGCTTGAAGTTGGGCAGCTAAGCGCATCTAATGGTGTTTATGATGTAGCTATTGAAGCATTTCAAACTATTATTGAGCTTGGTAAAGATTCTTCACACTACTTACAGGCATTTGTTGGGTTGCTTGATGTAAAATATTTAAAAGTTATTTCTTCTTATGATTTTAAAAAAGAAGACCTGGTACCTGTTGAGGACCTTTACAGGCAAGCCCTGGATGAAATGGGGCTTAATAACCGAACAATCAGGTTGCTAAGAAATTTAGCACAGATGAAAGCCTTCCATATGGGAAAAACAGATGAAGCAATTAAGCTTTTGGAAACTGCCATTGAAGTCAGGGGATTACCCAGAAGGGTAGTAGCTGAATGCAGGGTTGAACTGGCAGATATCCTTGTATTAACAGGCGATGTATGGGATGCTAACCTGCTATATGCACTGGTTGACAGGACTTTTAGAGATGACCCTATAGCACATGAGGCGAGGTTTAAAAATGCAAGATTATCATACTTTATTGGTGAGTTTGAATGGGCTAAATCTCAGCTTGATGTTCTTAAGGCTGCAACATCTAAATTAATTGCTAATGACGCCATGAAATTGTCATTACACATCAATGACAATATTGGTTTTGACAAAGATACAAGGCCTCTCAAAATGTATGCAAGAGCTGAAAAACTTATGTTTATGAATAATAATGATGCCGCAATGTTGCTACTCGACAGTATTGTGGATAAATTTCCTACTCATCAAATCCTGGACGATGTATTGTATGCCAAAGCCGGAATAAAACTATCTCGTGGCAAATATGAAGAGGCCGACAGCTTGCTTGCATTTATTGTAGAACATTTTCCAACAGGATTATTGGCTGATGAAGCACTCTATAAAAGAGCGGAAATCCAGGAGAAAGCCTTGAATAATCCAACCAAAGCAATGAATCTTTATCAGCAATTGTTAACAGATTATCAGGGTAGCATAAACAGTGTAATGGCAAGAAACCATTTTCGCAGGCTAAGGGATACATTAGTAAACTAATACAGGATATGAATGATTATGTAAGGCCCAAAAAGAGCTTTGGCCAGCATTTTTTAAAAGATAAAAACATTGCTGCTAAAATTGCTAACAGCCTGACTGATAATTCCGGTATAAACAAAGTTTTGGAAGTTGGCCCCGGAACCGGAATTCTCTCGGACTTCCTGGTAAATTCAAAAAATTGGGCTTGGTATAGCGTTGAAATTGACAAAGAATCTGTTAGTTTTCTTAAGAAAAAATACCCTGATTATGTAGGGCAAATTATCGAAAAAGACTTTTTACAGCTTAACTTGAATAAGTTGTTTAATGAAAATGAATTTGCTTTAATTGGCAATTTCCCTTATAATATTTCATCACAAATATTATTTAAAGTGCTTGAAAATAAAGAACTTATTCCCGAAGTTGTTGGCATGTTTCAAAAAGAAGTTGCAGCAAGAGTTTGTGCGTTGCCCGGAAACAAAACTTACGGCATTTTAAGTGTATTGGTCCAGGCATTTTATAATACTGAATTGTTATTTTATGTAAATGAAAGTGTCTTTTTCCCGCCACCTAAAGTAAAATCTGCAGTTATTAGGTTAGTGAGAAAAAAGGACAACAGCTTTAATTGTAATGAAAAACTGTTTTTTTTAGTTGTGAAAACTGCCTTTAACCAAAGGAGGAAAACTTTAAGAAATTCATTAAAAGTATTTAAGATTGACTGGGAGAAGCTCCCGGATGGATATCACAATGAAAGGCCTGAAAATCTTGATTATAACAGCTTTTGTAAAATTGTTAACACAATTCAGGATAAATAACAGATTATTTTTGTTGTTTGTTAATTGAGATTATCTGATTATTCTTAATTTTACAGAATATTTATACGTAAAAAACCGCCAAATATAAAAATATATTGCCAGCTTATGGGAACAAAAAAATTAAAAAATTTTGAATATGCTTACCACTCACAGGATTTTAAAGTTGACACTCAGCAAAGAGAAGCTTGTGGTGTTTTTAAAACTCTTAATGGGTATGCCTTTATACTTTGCGGCGGTTATTCAAGTGATATTAAAGATACTACGGCGGCTGAACTCGCATTAGAAAGAGTTTCATATTATCTTGATAATGAATTTATTGAAAACCCTGCTGATGCTGTTTTTAATGCCTTAGTATATGCCAGCGGTTTTATTTTTGAATACGCAAGGAAAAACCCCGAGTATGAAGGTATGAAGTCAACCTGCACATGCTTATTAGTAAGAGATAATAAAGCATATTATGCAAACCTGGGAAATAACGGGATATATTTTTTTAATGGGAAAAAAATATACACCCTTGCTTGCAATACCATTGATAGTGAGCATTCGAAAGATTTGCTTTTAGGTGAAAGCCATACTATAGAACCATACATTTGCGACTACCCGTTTACTCCTGTTGATAATGATATCTTGTTATTATGTTCTGAAAATTTTCTGAGAAATATTACTGAAAAGTCTGTTAAAAATATTTTATCAGACCCTATGCCTCTTCTTACTAAGGTTAGCAGGCTTGTTGATCTTGCAAACACATCCGAAGAAGATGATAATGCTTCTATAATGCTTATTAGTTTTTACAATATTGAAAATGAGCAAAGGCATTTTGAGCCGCAATATGAAAGAAGTTCCCAGAACGAAGAAGATAAGTTTTCTCTGCCAAGATTTGTTAAGCATCCTGCTGTAAATATTGCAATATTAAGTGCAATTGTGATATTCTTCTTTTACATGGTTTGGGATTTGTTTTTAAAAGACAGTTTCAGGCAGAGGGATGTTGAAATAAAGGGAATTGCAGAGCAGGTTAGTAAAGATTTTGCAGAAAAAAGGGCGATTGAAACACCTGTGTTTTATATTCCGCAGGATTCTGTTTATGTTGTAAGAAGCGGGGATTCATGGAGTGTTATTTACAGAAATTTTAATGTTTGTTCTTGGTTTATCAGAAATCATGAACCAAATGCCGGAAAATTCAGAAATGATAATCCGGTTGCCGGTACAAGAATTAATATACCCTTGTTATACAGCTCAGACTCAGTTTTGAATCCTGACTTTTATTACAGGTTTACTACCGATAAAGTTGGTGGAAGTTGCCAAAATGCTAATGCAAGCTTTTTAAGGGAGTTTGAAGCATATAAAAAAGAAAAAAAAGAATCTAAATAGTTTTATTGTGGCCGGAATTAAAGGTAAAGTTTTGTTTATTGACTCAATTCATCCAAAGCTAAGAGAACTTCTTGAGAAATATGGATTTGAATGTTGTTTTAGGCCAGGTATTACGAGGCAGTATTTAATAGATAATATTGGCCTTTATGATGGCATTATTGTGAGGAGCAAAATGCCAATTGATAAGGAAGTCCTTAGTAATCCCGGAAAACTGAAGTTCGTAGGAAGAGTTGGGAGTGGTATGGAAAATGTTGATATAGAGTATGCGAAGAGTAAGGGTATTGCATGCCTTAATTCGCCGGAAGGAAACCGCGTTGCTGTTGGAGAACATGCAACAGGAATGCTTTTGGCACTTATGAATAATATTTGCATTGCTAATTTGCAGGTTAAAAATAGTCAATGGTGTCGCGAAGAAAACCGGGGAAATGAAATACAAGGCAAAACTGTTGGTATTATTGGTTATGGAAATACCGGCTCTGCATTTGCACAAAGGCTGAAAGGCTTTGAAGCTAAAGTTATTGCCTACGATAAATATAAGAAAAACTTTAGTAATGAGTTTGTGGAAGAAGTTGATATGGATGAAATCTTTAAAAATTCTGATATTTTAAGCCTGCATATTCCACTTACTGATGAAACTAAATCTTTAATATGTAAAGGCTTTTTAGAAAAATTTAAAAAACCAATATGGCTTATAAACACCAGCAGAGGTGATATCGTTAAAACTAAAGACCTTGTTTTCGCGTTAAAAAATAATATTGTTATTGGTGCAGCATTAGATGTACTTGAATATGAAACTTCATCTTTTGCAGATTTGGATGTAAATAAAATTGATAATGATTTTAATGAACTGATAAAAGAAAACCGTGTTGTACTTACGCCGCATGTTGCCGGTTGGACACATGAATCAAACATTAAGTTAGCGGAGGTATTAGCAGAAAAGATAAACAGGCTTTTTACTGTGAATTAATTTTTAATGATTTGGGAAATAGTTATTTTTCAATATATCTGTATTTTTTTTAAAAATATGTAATAAAAATTTATTATTACCGCTATTTCATGAATTCATAAAGACTTTGTACCTTTGAAAGCCCAAAATAATAGAATATAAATGAGAAAGCTTCTTTTTTTATTAATTACTGTTGTTGCATTTTCTTCATGCAGGGTTTTAACACCTGAACAAATGTTACGTACTCCACCGGGATATGATTATGCTACTTTTGAGGATGCAGAACCGGTTGAGGAATATAGGATAGCTGCTAATGATGTTATATTTTTCAGGCTATATACCAATAAAGGAGAAAAACTTATTGATCCGATAGATCCTTATTCCGATCGCCAGAGGGAGCAGCAGCATAATTATTTAATAGAGTTTGACGGAATGGTTAAGTTGCCTGTAATAGGACGTACTTATGTTGAAGGCATGACTGTAAGACAGCTTGAAAAGTATCTGGAAGAGAAGTATTCAAAATATTATAATAATCCTTTTGTGCGGGTTAAAGTAACAAATAACCGGGTTATTGTTTTTCCGGGTGGGAGAGGTGGTACTGCCAAAGTAGTACCTCTTGAAAATACAAATACAACATTGTTTGAAGCACTTGCAATGTCAGGAGGAATTGCTGACGGCAAAGCCCATAAAGTAAAGCTTATCAGGGGCGACCTTGACAACCCACAGGTTTTTCGGATTGACCTGTCAACCATTGATGGAGTCAGGGAAGCTGACCTTGTACTACAGGCAAACGACATTATTTATGTGCAGCCAAGGGCAAGGGTACCACAGAGGATACTGGAAAACATTACACCATATTTATCTATTTTAACATCCGCATTATTGATTTATTCTTTGTTTAATTAAAGATGACTGATAAAAAGCAAAAAAAAATATCTGTACTTAATGATGAGCTTGACGTTAAGCTGTTTCTTTATATTGCAAAAAAGAACCTAATATTTGTGCTGTTGTTATTTGCTATTGCTATATCATCAGCATACTTATATCTTCGTTATACTCCTCCACTATACCAAGCTTCTTCGGTAATACAAATTGCTTCTGAACTGGAGAAAACCAGGATTCTGCCTACAGCACATATTTATGAAGATGATATCGCAAGAAAAATAGAACTACTAAGATCCTCAGTGTTTCTGCAAAGAGCATTGTCAAAACTACCTTTGGAAATCACTTATTACTCAAAAGGAAGAGTATTAAACCATGAGCTTTATAAAAGTACACCATTTATTATTGAAAAAAATGTAAAAAACTCAAATATTTATGGGTTGCCAATTTATGTTGACTTTCTTAGTGATTCGTTGGCTGTTTTATCTTATGAATTAAGAAATAATGAACACAGACGTATTGAGGTTAAAGCAGGCGAGTGGGGAGAATTGCCCGAGTTTGATTTTAAAATTGAAATTCTCAACTTTAAAGCAATTGAAGACCAACAAAGCATTTTTAGCAGAAATTCTTACTTTTTTATTATTAACAATCCTGCGAATATTGTTTCATATTATGCAAAAGACATTAAAGTTAATGTTCTAAATGCTGCTGCAAAAACAATTGAAATTTCTTACTCAGGCAACAATGCCGGTAAAACCTCTGATATAGTAAATGCAATTGCAGAAGAATTTAAAATATATGATCTTGAGCGTAAAGCAGAAAGTGCTAACAATATTTTAAGTTATATAGATCTCCAATTAGAATTGATTTTCGATAAATTAACTGAGTCAGAACTTGAGCTTGAAAGATTCAAAAACAAGTACGAAATTACTGAACCTGCACATGATAATCTAACGCCTATGAAAAACAGGCTTAATGAACTTCAGAACCAGCTTATTAACCTTGAAATTGAGCGTAGTATTTATCAAGATATTGAAAAGAATTTACTCGAAAGTGAGGAAATTGACATATATAAGCTTGTTGCTGTTCTTGCTGGGATTGACTTTCAGAATAATATTTCAAATATGATGAGAGCCTTGCATGATCTACTGATGGAAAGAGAAAAGCTATTGTATCAAGTTACCCCAAGAAGCAGCCAAATTGCTGCATTAGATTATCAAATTGATATTCAAAAGAGATATCTTGTTGAAAGTATAAATTCAATAAAATCGAACATAGAACTTAGACTGGCTGACATAAAAAGCAAAATAGAAGAATATAATGAGTTTCTCAAAATTGAACCAAGGGAATATAGCCTTGTTGAGTATAGCCGTTTACAGAGGATTTATTCAATTAACGAAAAATTTTACAACCAACTGGTAGAGAAAAAAGCTGAATATTCAATATCAGTGGCAGGCCATGTTCCGCAAAGTACAATCCTTGAAAGATCTGCTTCAACAGGCCGCCCAATTAGCCCGAGGCCGAGAGCTATATACATTAGCGGCGTGCTGGCTTCACTATTTCTTGGTGCAGGTTTGATTTTTTTGAGATACATTTTTTACAACGAGATTCCATCATTAAATGACATTCTAAAACATACAGATGCTCCTATTCTTGGCGTTATTCCCAAATACAAATCAGCAATACCCAAAGACCAACTTCTTGTGCTGGATAAGCCAAAATCTGTAATTGCTGAGGCATTGCGATCTATTAGAACTAACTTGCAGTTTATTGATAATTCACCGGGCAGCAAAATTATAGCTGTTACTTCAACTATTTCCAGTGAAGGGAAAACATTTTTTGCTGTAAACCTCGCCGGCATTCTGGCTTTTAGCAATAAAAAAGTTATTGTAATAGATTTTGACATGAGAAAGCCAAAAATTCACTTTGGGTTTAATGTAGCTAACAACAATGGTGTTAGCACAATTCTTTCAGGGATTGATAGCCTTGAAAAATGTATTCAAAAATCTAAGGAAAGCAATCTTGATTTTATCACAGCAGGTCCTGTTCCCCCCAACCCCTCAGAGCTTATCTTAAGCCCTAAAATGGATGAATTGCTTGATGAGTTGAAAAAAACATATGATTATATTATAATTGACAACCCACCTGTAGGTATAGTAACTGATGGAATGAAAAGTATTATGAAAGCCAATTATCCTATTTATCTATTTAAGGCTAATTTTTCAAAACGAATTTTTATTCAGAATGTTAACAGGCTGATTGGCGAAAACAAAATACCAAACCTTGCGATTGTCCTTAATTCTGTTGATAAACAATACTCTAGTTATGGGTATGATAAAGGCTATGCTTATGGCTACTATGGAGATTATGGCTACGAGTATTATGATGAAAACAGAAACGGTAATACAAAGAGCTTTTTTAACTTATTTAGTAAATTACAATTTAGATTAAAACGGAAGAGTTAAGCTTTTAAAGCGCTTTATTTCCTGCTTTACTTGCTAAATTATTTTTTCTTTTATGATTGAGAACTATTTATTGATACTTTTATTTTTCTTTATTGGAGCCTTCGTTTTTTCTGTAATAATAAACCGCTTGTTATTAAAATTTGTAAAAACATTAGGCATCAGAAATCAAAACGAAGCTATAATCAGGTGGAGTTCCGGGGCTAAACCTGCACTTGGAGGGATATCATTCTATATTGTTTTTTTACTTGCAATAATTATGTATCCTTTTGAGAAAAATGTTTCAGGATGCTTTATTAATCCTTCATTGCTTGGTGTTTTCGTAGTTTGCACCCTTGGTTTTTTACTTGGGCTGTATGATGATGCATATAATACAAAGCCCTGGCTGAAGTTTTTTACTCAGATTGCCTGTGGAGTAATTCTTATTGCTACTGGTACATATATCCAGATTTTTGATAATGAAATTGTTAATTATTTTATTACTGTTTTTTGGGTAGTAGGAATAATGAATGCAATGAATTTGCTTGACAATATGGATGGGATTACAAGCATAGTGTCAATTAGTATTTTGCTAAGTGTTTTGGCAATTTTGTTTTATACAGGCGATATTTCCAATAATTTTATGTTCCTTATAGTTGGTGTTATTGCTGCTCTTGCCGGGTTCCTGATATTCAACTGGCATCCTTCAAAAATGTATATGGGTGATACAGGCAGTATGTTTATTGGTGTATTCCTTGCTGCAATAGGAATAGTGTTTTTCTGGAATGGTAGTAACTTTGAAGACTATTCAAATCCTTATATTCAAATAACAGGAGTTGTAATGGCTTTTGCATTGCCTATAATAGATACTACAACAGTGTTTGTTAAAAGAATTTTAAAAGGCGGCTCACCATTTGTCGGGGGCAAAGATCACACAACACATCATATTGGATATCTTGGTTTAAAAGATAATATGGTAGCATGGGTGTTTATTATACTTTCAATTACTTTTGCATTTATCACTGTAGCAGTGTTTGGATTAGTTTCGATCCACAATTTGCATTACCTGCTGTATTTTTGGATTCTTTTTATTTTAGCCTTTATCATTATTTTTATTATTGCAAATATGAATAAAGACAAAAACTAAAATTCAATGTTAAACAGTAAATTGAAAAAGAACCGCTCCTCATTTATATCGTAGCTAATCCTTGGCCCGATATTAACAGGGGCAAAAAACCGTAATGCATTTATATCAAATAATAAATCTATTCCGCATGTTAAAAACTCACTGCGAATGCTTTCAAATTCAGAGTTTTCGTCATTAGAGGCATTCTCTTCACTCCAGGCTTGTGCAAAATCAAAAAATGTATTAATACTTACTCTTTGTATGTATATAATTCCCGGCAAGCTAAAATCAGGATAAATGACAGGGAAAGCGTAGTCAAAAAATAAAGTTTTCAATTCTTCATGCCTTTCATAAAATACTCCCCTGGGGTAATTGAGAAAGTCGCTATAGCCATACACTCCGTTTCCACTTTCTCTTAGCTGGTATCCTGCTGTGACTTTTAAGCTATGATGCCTGGCAAGCCCGGGAAGATATGTTATGCCTCTAAATCCAATTAAACTTCCCAGCCCATGTCCTTCAAACGGGTTGTGAGAGTAGAAAAAATCAAGAGTTTGCCCAAACCTGGGGTTCATATCTCGTTTCACTGATGACCTCAAAATATAAGCAAACCACCTGTATGAAACAGCACTCATGGTTTGTTTTTCAAAAACAGAATATCTTGAACCATCACCAGAAAATATGGTATCAGTATCAGGAGAAAACTTATACTGGCTAACCGATAAAGAAGGCCTAAAACCGTAATGTATATGCCTGTGATTGTATGACAAAGGGAGGCTTATTCCGCCTGATGCCGATTGTTCTGTGTATAATAATGAGCTATTCAAAAGAAAAGCTTTTCTGCGCCCGATTCCATAATTTGCTGATATTACAGGATAAAACCCATGATAGCTGTAATCAACAAAAAACTTTCCAAGGCCTTCATTAATATTGTGTTCATAACCAGTATGCAAAAATGATGTACTCAGGTTATTTTGAAACATCAGGGAAGCGCCCGGCTTAATATTTTTGTTTGTAACATCTACTACAACCGGCCCCCAGCTATGAAGCCTGAAAAGGTTGGCTAATTTTGAATAGTTTTTTATTTCATAGTAGTTCTGCTTTACGCTATCCGGAAACACAAGGCCTTTCTCCTGCTTTGCAAGTTTTGTAGCAAAATTAACAGAATGGTTTTCAACATAATCAAGCTCTTTTTCTTCAATATCCGTTATATCAACCAAAGATATTTTATACCCATCAGATGTATAATCAGAAAAAACAAACTTCATGCCCGATGGCGACAATGATGCATCAATAGCACCATACTTCGAAGATATTATCTTATTTATAATATTGTTTCTTCTGTCGAAATAGTAAATATTGTCAATACCTGAATATGCTGCATTAAAGAATAAATGCGTGCCCCAAAACTCTGGCCTGGATATTTCGGTATGTGTTGGGTGTATAATTGTTTCAAAGATGCCTTTGTCTAAATTCAGAATGTCTATCCTTTTGCCACGGCTGTCTAAAGCAACAACAACAATTTCATTGCCAGCGCTATTCCATGATGGCGTTATTAAAAAATCATTATTGTTGGTTTGAAAACGCTTAATTTCTTCTCCTGTTTCCGATGATATAATTACCAGCGAATTCTGAATGCTCTCGGTTGCTTCAACCACTGCAATATATTTCCCGTCGCGAGATAAGTCAGGTGAAAACCACTTTGTTTTTGATGACAATTTTTTATGTTCTCCTGTGGCAATATTATAGGTGTGTATTTCCGACCAGCTTCTGTGTTCCCACCTTGGGTCTCTTTTATATTCACTCCATACTGCTTTTCCGGCATTGTAGTTAAGTGAATGAAGCATATAATTTCCAGGTGTAAATAAAACTTCTTCACTTCCATCAATGTTGATTTTTACAAACCTAAGGATATCTTTCAAGCCGGTTTTTACAGCTATAAGATTCCTGTTGTCTGTGAAAAACACATTATTATAACTGGCATATAGTTTATTTTTGGTTTCTATATGTTTTGCAGGCGTTAAAACAGTTTTTTCTTTTTGTTTTGTCCATGCACTATCCAAAAATGCCATTGTATTGTAGTAATGTTCTGCCCTGTTTATGCCGGCAAATCTTCTCATGCCTAATGTAAATGGCGATAATGTATAAGGGCGTCTTGCCACATTGTTTAAAACTGGCTCCCAGGCATTTGCACCATGTTCTAACCTGAAAGATGAAACCAGTAAATAGCCTAATTCATAATAACTAGGCACATAGTCGTTATACGATCCAAAAACTGCTTTGTCGAAGGAGTATTTTTCCTTCTCAATTATTTGCGCCCTCAGTCCTTGTTCAAATCTTGGCAGACGGCCTCTGCCGCTATTTGTTAAAGCTGTTTCCATAACTACTGCATCACCCTCAAGAAACCACATCGGAACAAATAATCCTAACACTGCTCCGGTAGCTTGCTCCCCAAACAACCAACCCAAAACCCGGGTAATTCCCTGGTTTAGTTTATCTACTTGTACTACATGTCGGTATTCATGAACTATTAACCGCTCCATCCAATCATGTGTGTCATTGTTTTGTGGCGGGGTGGTGAATAACTCTACTCTGCTGGGAGCCCATACAACAAAACCATTCGATGCCACAGTTTCATTATGTATGATTACAGATATTTTTTTTGGCTTATGATCTAAGCTTTTCGCTCCAATATCATATATGTATTCAAAAACATTTGCAACATAATTTGCCTCTTCTTTATATGTTTCCGGGAAAATTATTTGAAAGTTATCGGTTTTTATTTGTTTCCAGTTGATGCCGGAAGGTGCCTGCCCGCGAGAGTAATACTGTGCACTAAGGTGTGATGTAAGTATTGCTGTGCAAATAATTAAAAGAAATACTCGCTTCATAAACTTTTTGTATTATTAGTTAATTTATTTTCAAAAAAATTCCAGAGTTTATTATCAGGGGTAGGAGCTGTTATTATAACCGGGCTGTTTTTTACAGGGTGAATGAACTCGATACTTCTTGCATGCAGGCTAATGCTGGCATCTTCATTTGAACGTGAATACCCATATTTAAGGTCCCCTTTTATGGGGCAGCCTATAGCTGATAATTGTGCCCTCACCTGATGATGACGGCCTGTTATTAATTCAACTTCTATAAGATGATAGTTGTCGCTACTGCCGGTTACATTATACTCCAACTCTGCTAATTTAGCCCCGGCTTTATTTTTATTTACTATATATGACTTGTTTTGTTCAGGATTTTTTTTCAGATAATGAATAAGTTTTCCTTTTTGTTTTTCAGGTTTTGATTTTGTGATTGCCCAGTATATTTTTTTTATTTTTCTTTCCTTTATTAACTTGTTTAGCCGTTCAAGTGCTTTTGAAGTACGGGCGAATATAACAATTCCGCTAACAGGCCGGTCTATCCTGTGGGGTAGCCCTAAAAATACTTTACCCGGTTTATTGTACTTGTCTTTAATGTAGTCTTTTATGAGATCGCTTAAAGGTTTGTCGCCGGTTTTATCTCCCTGCACAATTTCCGAACTAAGCTTGTTTACAATAATGATATGATTATCTTCATACAGAATGCGCTCAAAAAGTGAATCCTTGTACATGAGTGTATTATCCGGGCTTTTTTGGGTTTATTGGGTTGATGAATATAATATTAGTATTGTTCTCGTTCATTAGGGAAATCACAGCTTTTTACATCTCTAATGTATGCCTCAACAGCACCCTTCATTTCCTCATAAAGATTATGATACCTTCTTAAAAAGCGTGGTGAAAACTCCTGGTTAATGCCGAGCATGTCATGAATTACCAAAACCTGTCCGTCAACTTTGCTGCCGGCACCTATTCCTATAGTAGGTATATTAATAGTTTCTGTAACTTTAGCTGCTAATGCTGCGGGAATCTTTTCCAAAACAATGGCAAAGCACCCTGCGTCAGCTAATTTTTTTGCATCTTCAAAGAGCTTGTCAGCTTCCTCGTCCTGGGTTGCCCTTACCACATAAGTGCCAAACTTATTTATTGACTGAGGCGTTAAGCCTAAGTGGCCCATCACAGGAATTCCTGCCGATAATATGCGGTCGATACTTTCAATCACCTCACTGCCTCCCTCAAGCTTTACAGCATTGGCATTAGATTCCTTCATAATTCTTATTGAAGAATTTAATGCTTCACGGCTATTACCCTGGTAAGTACCAAAAGGAAGATCAACAACTACCAACGCACGCTTTACAGCACGCATTACTGAACTGGCATGGTAAATCATCTCATTTAATGTAATAGGTAAGGTTGTTTTATATCCTGCCATAACATTTGAAGCAGAATCGCCCACCAGTATTACATCAATATCAGCACTGTCAATTATTCGAGCCATGCTGAAGTCGTAAGTTGTTAGCATTGAAATCTTTTCACCACGAAGTTTCATTTCCTGCAAAACATGTGTGGTGACTTTTGTTACTCTGGGTGCTTTCATATTCTTTATATTTATTGATAAAAAGTATTTTATAGATAGAAGTCTGCAATACTCTTTTAATCATGATTTATCTGGGGTTAATGATAATTTTCTTAACCTGTTTGTCAAAATAAAACTTCGCAGATTCAAACCTTCTGCTATTATTTGAAAATCCATAAGGCTCTCTGGGTAAGCCTAAAAAATTAGTATCAAGTGTTCTGTTATAATTTATATCCTGAAAAAACCCTATAGCATAATGCTTGTTTTTGGGAACATTATAAAATACGTAAACGTTAGTATCATCAACGGCTTTAAATCTACCCCCGTTAATTGGCCTGTGATTATCAAAACCATCCTCCGAATCAAATAAGCCTAAATTAATATAACCCTCTGATGACTTTAATCCTTCTATCTTAACAACGAGTGTGCCATGATTGTTGATTCTTTCAATCATATAATTATTTACACTGTCTGTTTTGTTAATGTAAGAAGTTATAAGTTTTATTTCATCTTTCTCCAAAGGTACTCCTGTTAAACCTAATGAGTTTACTTTAAGTTCATAATTAATATCATTGGAAAATGGTATAAAATAATCATAAATGTTGCCAGTATAAAAGTTGTTTAGATTTACATGCAAAGGAACTGCATTAGGGTTGAAGTTAAAGTTTTGCAGCTTAATCTCTTTTATAGCAAGCGACTTATTAGTTTTATAGTATATTTTTTTGTTGTTTAAGTCATAAACAATATTCCACTTAGTCCAATTGTTTACCCAAACACTTTCCAGGATATTAAAGCCGGTGTCAATTATACACTCATTACTGTTTTTGGTCTGGTTAATGTTTTGCAGGGATTCGGCAATGCGCACAAACCTGTTTAATGATGCACTTTTGCCACCTTTTTTTTCATTGTTTTCCATGTATTTTATGGAGTTAGAATAAGTGTCATTTGTTATAGCCTTAATGTTCAGGTTGTCACCTGAATGAATAACAGCTTCTCCATTAACAAAATCTATTATTGCAGTATTGCCATTTTTATCTGCTATATAATAATGTAATTTACCAAAAATTGGTATTATATTGAAGTTTCTGCTTGATTTTATTACATCATCAACTGTTTGGCATACATCAAGATGGTATTGAACCCACTGTAGTTCATTTATTGGGATTTTACTTTCATCTTCCGGATAATATGTATCTTCAAGCCATAAAACTTCAATTACAAGTCCTGCTTCATTTATGCCACCGTTTGGGAGGTGCCTTCCGTACTGGTTAAACGTTATGCTGCCAAATCTTGCATCCCATGAAATTGGTGCGTCCACACCTGTTGGGATTGATTGCCGTTGCCCGCGGGGATTACTTAATATTAGACCTAATCCGGTATTCCAGTCATAACTTTTTGCTGCAACTACCCTGTTGTTCTGCTCTATTGTAAATGCGCTGCATGCTTTTGCGTAACCTGCACTGAATAGCACTGATAATACAAGAATAATCAATGCTGTTGTTATATGGCTGTTTGATGATATTTTCATTGTTTAAGTGTGATTGTTTATAACAAAATGAAATAATAAAGTTATGATTTTTTACTTACAAATAATGAAAAACAAAGTTATTGAATATTTAGTATTATAAAACTAAATATTCAAAACTTGAAGCTAAGCGTTGCAGTTTGTTGTATTATGAGTTTGAATAACGTTTGTATTGACTGAAATTAAGAAGTCGGCCGGGTTGTTCCATTTAAAATATAATGTTCCCGACAGATAAAATAAAGTATTGATTTAAAAAATATACAGTTAGGTATTACACTATCCCGGTAAATCCCATAAATGCAAGCGCCATAATGCCTGCAACAACGAAAGCGGCAGGTGCTCCGCGCATGTCTTTTGGTACATCTACCATGTCAAGATGCTCTCTAATGCCTGCAAAAAGAATAATAGCAAGTGCGAAACCAATGGCATTGGCAATGGCAAATACTACGCCTTGAATCAAAGTATAGTCAAAGTCAGGCCTTACTGCAAGTATGGTTACTCCTAAAATAGCACAGTTAGTTACAATAAGAGGCAGGAAAATACCCAACGCCTGGTATAATGGCGGGCTTACCTTTTTTAACACTATTTCAACCATTTGAACCAGCGAAGCAATCACCAGAATGTATGATATTGTTTGCAAGTAAGTTACATCAAAAGGTACAAGCACATAATTATAAATCAGGTAAGTAACAATTGTAGCAAGTGTCATAACAAACATAACGGCACCTGACATACCGATAGAGGTAGATACTTTTGATGAAACACCAATATATGGGCATATTCCCAGGAATTGTGCCAACACAATATTGTTGACAAAAATTGCTCCAATAATTATTACTATATATTCCATAGTTATTTAATTTTCAGTTGTTTTTTTCAAAATATTATTAATTGCTATAAGGTATCCAAGCCCAATAAATGCTCCCGGAGCTAAAACAAACACGAGCATACCATCGCCTTCAAATATTGTTAAACCAAATATAGCACCTGCTCCAAGAATTTCTCTAAGGCCTCCAAGTAATGTCAAGGCAAGGGTAAATCCCAGGCCCATTCCCATGCCATCAATAATAGCTTTAAAAGTGTTGTTTTTGCTGGCAAATGCTTCAGCACGGCCCATTACAAGGCAGTTAACAACAATTAGAGGTATAAACAGGCCTAAAGCATCAAACAATGCCGGCATAAATGCTTCCATCACCAACGACACGATTGTTACAAATGATGCAATAACCACAATAAATGAAGGTATTCTGACTTTATTAGGAATTTGGCTTTTAATGATAGAAACTACAATATTCGACATAACAAGAACAAAGGTAGTGGCCAACCCCATGCCAAGCCCGTTGCCCGCTGATGTTGTTACCCCAAGCGCAGGACATAAGCCTAATAATAATATGAATACAGGATTCTCTTTTATAAATGCCCTTGTGAAAATTTTTAAATTACCCATAGTTTATTCTCCTTCTTTTTGGGTTATCAATTCATTATCTTCATTGTCTGCAGAGTCTTGAGCCTCAGCTCCCGGAGATGATAACCGGATTATTTCTTCCCGGTTTTCCATAAAGGTTTGATAAGCCCTGTTTATTGCATCGCAATAGGCAACTGCTGTTATAGTGGCTGCTGTGATTTCGTCAACATCTCCATCTTCAAAAATCAGTGACTTCTCACTTGGGTCAAAGCCAATAAACTGGTCTGACCAGTCGGACTTTGACTTTTCAATTTTGTCGCCAAGGCCGGGAGTTTCTGCATGTTCCAAATGTACTACATCATATATTACCCCATCAGGATAAAACCCTGCCATTGCTCTTATTGCACCGCTAAATCCCCTGTTGGTATATGTTGCAACTGCAATGCCAACCAATTCATTGTTTTTATAGGCAAGGTTGAACTCAAGTGAATCATTGCCGTCAAATTCTTTGAACTTTTTAGTGATGAGCTCATCAAAATCCGGTACAACCTGGCTTATTGCAAGCTGCTTGGCTGCCTCCCTTGCTTCTGCTATAGGGCCTTTGGTAACGTTATATATACTTGCCAAAGTAAATGCTGCTACTGAAGCTACAATAACCAAGGTTAGCACCATATTTAAAAAAGTGGATTCTTTTTTAGACATCTTTTACCTCCTCCCCAAACCTTTTTGGTTTTATATATGTGTTAATTAATGGGACAAATGCATTCATAATAAGTATAGCAAACGAAACCCCTTCAGGGTAAGCACCAAACAACCGGATTACCATTGTTAAAACTCCGCATCCTATACCAAACACTATCATGCCTTTTGCCGACATTGGGCTGGTAACCATATCTGTTGCCATATATAGTGCTCCAAGCATCATCCCGCCGGTAATCAGGTGAAATAACGGGTCAACATAAATTTCTGGATTAATAAGCCAGAGGATTCCTGAAAAAATCACAACACTGCCAATATAAGAAACCGGAATATGCCATGTGATAATTTTTCGTGCAAGCATATAAATACCGCCAATTAATAAAGCAATTGCTGAAATCTCGCCAATTGAACCACCCATATTACCATACAGCATTTGAACATAAGAGGGAATTTCAGCCATTACTTCTGACGCATCCCTGCCTGCTGCAATGCCTTCTTTCATTACTGCCAGGGGTGTAGGCCCTGTTACTACATCTGTAAGTTGTGTGCTAAATTCGGTTGGCTTTGGCCATGTTGTCATTTCTACAGGAAATGATATTAAGAGAAATACCCTTCCTACCAAGGCCGGGTTAAATGGGTTTTTCCCTAAACCGCCAAATGTCATTTTTCCCATACCAATAGCTACAGCCGACCCAATAACCATCATCCATAATGGAAGGCTTGATGGTACGTTAAATGCCAGTAAAATACCTGTTATAATTGCAGAGCCATCAAAAACAGTTACCGGCCCTTTAATCAGGTATTTCTGTATTAAAAACTCAAATGCCATGCATGAAACTACAGCAGTGAGCGTAAGCAATATTGCAGCCAAACTGAAAAAATAAAATGATATCAGCATGGCAGGTATGAGCGATATTATCACTCCATACATTATTTTGCTTACCGATTCTTTCGAATACACATGGGGAGATCCCGATACAGTTAATAAACTCATAGTCTCTAATCTTAGCTTATATCTAAATCTTTATCAAAATAATTTTCTCAACCTCAACCTTAACCTTAACCTTAACCTTAATTACTCGCCCTGCTTCTCATAAGCTGGCCAACTTTATTCTTGCCAACCCTGATATTGTCAAGCAGTGGCCTGCCCGAAGGGCAAATATATAAACATGAACCACATTCTATGCAGTCCATAATTTTTTCATTTTCACATTCTTCGAATCTTTCTTTGTCAGCAAGGATTGCCAGCAGGTATGGCTCGAGACCCATGCAGCAAACACTGATACATTTTGCACAGCGAATGCAATTTAGCATTGGCTTCCTTGGAACCTCTCTTTCAGGGAATAATAATATTCCGCTTGTACCTTTTGCAACCGGCGCATCAAGGTTGTTTAATGCTTTCCCCATCATTGGGCCACCATTTACTACCTTACCTGTGTTTTCAGGAATGCCGCCGGAAGCTTCTAAAAGCGCAGAAACCGGTGTGCCTATCCTTACCAGGAAGTTTGATGGCTTATCAATTTTACTTCCGGATACTGTTACAACCCTTTCTATCAGTGGCTTGTTTTTCTGCACTGCCTCATAAACTGCTAAAGAAGTACCCACATTATGAACAACAGCTCCAACCTCTATCGGAAGTTTTCCCGAAGGAACTTCCCTGTTTATCAGTGCTTTTATTAATTGTTTCTCACCACCCTGGGGGTATTTAACTTTTAACGATTCAACGCTTATGCCTTTATAGCCGGAAGCAAGCTCACTAATATGCTTTATTGCATCTGGCTTGTTGTTTTCTATACCAATAATTGCCTTTTCAACGCCCAAAGCTTTCATTTGAATGCTTATCCCAACAAGCATTTCTTTTGCTTTTTCAAGCATTAGCCTGTGATCGGCAGTAAGGCATGGCTCGCACTCTACGCCATTTATAATTAATATATCTGCTTTCTTTCCCTTAGGAACCATTAACTTTACATGGCTTGGAAATGTTGCTCCACCAAGCCCAACAATGCCTTTTTCCTGTACTTTTTTGATTATTTCTTCAGGTGTTAAACTGCAATCTTCTTTTAAATCAGGACTCCTGTCAATGTCCGGCTCCCATTCATCACCTTCAGTTTCTACTATAATACACGTTTTCCGATAGCCGCTTGTATCAATCACATCATCAATTTTTGCTACTTTCCCCGAAACTGACGAGTGAATATTGGCAGAAATAAACGCTTCACCTTTTGCTATAAGCTGGCCTGTTTTTACAGTATCGCCTTTTTTTACTACCGGCACAGCTGGAACTCCCAGGTGTTGAGATAACGGGATGTAAACGGTTTTGGGAATATCCAGCACCTCTATTGCTGCATCTTTTGATAACTTGTTTTCAGGGGGGTGAACCCCTCCAATTTTAAATGTTTTCAAAGCTATTCCTTTTTTATTAATTGATACAATTCCATTCTATTAAACTATGCATTTTCCTGGGCTTTTTCCTCTTTCTTTTCTTTTCTCGGAGGAAAGTTTAACTCATGTATTGCACCTGTGGGGCATACAGGAGGGCATTTTCTGCATAACTTGCATTTTTCATAGTCGATATATGCCAGGAAGTTTTCCAGGGTAATGGCTTCAAATTTACATTCTTTCACACATTTTCCACAACCTATACAGGCAACCTTGCAACTCTTTCTTGCAACACCGCCTTTTTCTGTGTTAATGCATGAAACAAAAATTCTGCGGCTCTTTTTACCCTTTTTGCGCATTTGGATGATATTTCTTGGGCACGCTTGTACGCATTTGCCGCAAGCTACGCATTTGTCGTCAATTATTACAGGCAGCCCAGTTTTTTCGTCCATATACATAGCATCAAAGCTGCATGCAAGCACACAGTCGCCGCAACCTAAACATCCGTAAGGGCAACCACCTTCTCCCGAAAACAAACTATGGGCAAACTGACAAGTTGTAGCTCCTTCATACTTCACCTTAGGAGGAGAGTTTTCGCGTGTTCCATTACATCGCAAAACCGCTATCATAGGTTCCGATTCTTCGGCAACAAGGCCTAGTGCGTCGGCGATATCCTTCATAGCTTCATTTCCTCCCGGCGGACAGCTAAATCCCTCAAGGCTTTCAGCCTTTACAATTGCCTCCGCCAAAGCCCTGCATCCGGCCAAACCACAACCTCCGCAGTTGGCCCCAGGCAGCTTTTCCTCTACTACATCTATGCGCGGATCTTCTATTACTTTAAATTTCTGGGCTACAAAATATAGCACTATGGCAGCTATCGCCCCTAAAGAGCCCAGTGAAATAACCGATATGAGTGTAATTTCGTTCACCTTGCTTTATGTTTTATAGTGAATGAAAAAATTTAATTTCCTGTAAATAATGAGGCAAAAATAGAAAACAAAATGAAAACTTCATTAATAAGATTGACTTTTTGATACTAATATTTTTAACAAAAATTGATAATAGTAACATTATTGTACCGGCAATCATTCTTAATGCTCACAAGTTTAGGATGTTAGGTTGTTATTTAGAATATATATAAATTATGCTGCTTAGTTGATTACAGCATTTTTTATATAAAGTTTCTGTAACCTTTTTTGTTATTTTTTTGAAGAGTGTTGCCAATGCTAATACAAGTTTTCTAATAGGTTGCTTCTTTTTTTAACCTATCTTGATATCCTTAACTTGGAAGGTTAGGCCGTTATCTGAAATTTGTGTAAATTTTGGGATTGGTTGGTGTGGGTGATAGTATAAAAGAATGGGGGATATAGAAAGGGGTGCTATCATGATGACGGCACCCCAATCTATAACTATTTTTCTTCAAACTTTGGAAGTTGTGCTACATTGAATCCGACTATAAGTCCTATATATGAACCGTTTTTATTTGGAGAAAAATATACATTGACTGGAACATTGAGATAGCCTGATCTGAATGTTCTTCCGGCTGCGAATATCATCCCGGTTGATACTCCGAATTTACCCCTGTTATCAAGACGCCTTACTGTTTCTATCGGACTATCTGAAGGCAGAGTACTGGCTAGCTGCCAGTTGCCATTTTCATCAAAATAACCCGAAGCAGTTTGAGTACCTCTTACTACTGGCCCAAGCCCAAATTCCAGCCCGGTATTGTTAAAACGAAAACCTAACAGCACTGTAACAGATGGAATAAACACTCCCGACTCCATCCCGGTAACTACCGGAATAAACTCAAATAATGCCTGAAAATCACCTGAACTAAGAAATTGCTGTTCAAACTGATATCCAATGAAGCTGTTTACAGGGTACATATTAAATCCACCCTGTTCTTCCGGAGCCTGCATCCTCTCTGCATGCTCGCCCCAGTGGAATGTTGCGCCGACTCTCGGGCCACTCAGTTTTACCGTAGTTTTTGATGTAATTATGGGTTGATCGTAGCTTATAAGAAGATCAATAAGTGCCTTGTCATTCTTAATACCCATTATATTGTTTAATGATATACTGATCATTGTTTGAATATGGTTTTGCTGATTGATATATTCCATTACATCTGTTTTTTCAATATTCCCGGTTTTAACATCAATCAATCTGAAAATTACAATTATTTTATTACTAAACTTTTCTATACTTCCTGTAAGCATTTTGTCGGCATTAAGAATATTGCCAACCATAACCTGGCATGTTCTGCCATAGCAATTATCAACATTAATTTCCTGCTCATTTATTACATTGGCAATGTCATATCTATCCATTACTTCAAACACACTTGCTTTTTCAAGCTCAAGCAATACCATATTCTTAATCATTTTTTTTTCAACAGACAGATCCTTTGTGTCAATACCAATAACCGCAATTTTTTGTTTAGTTTGTGAAAATGCAGCCTGCATAAACATCATTATAGTTAATGTTAATCCGGCTGCTTTTTTTAGGAAAGACTTCTTTTTTAGTGTTTTACAACATTTTTTAGAGCTTATATAATTAAGCTCTTTGGTTTCTTGTAATTCAACATTTGACTTCTGTGTCATTTGTTGCCTTGTTCTTTCTTGTTTCATAGCAAATAATTTTAAAGGTTTACAGAAGCTAAATTAGATACAAAAGAAAGTCAAAAAAAACGGACGTTTAATGCTTGAAATACAATAATTGCAGGCCATAATAATATTGCTAAAAACTTAGTTTTTATTATTGTAAAAATGAAATTGCCTAAAATTCTCTCAGGTGGTTTTGCAAAAAACCTTAAAATAATTAGTTAAATTTGCATTAAATGCAAATTATTTTTTGATGGGACTTAATGTAAAATCTATACAAATTCAATTTTTAAACAGGATTAGTGATCTCATACCTAAAGAAACTTCTATGGTAGTTGTATTGTCGGATTTGCTAAATGTTAGTAATGACAGTGCTTACAGAAGAATGAGAGGAGAAACCCTATTGACGATTGAAGAAATAATATTATTATGCGATAAATTTAATATTTCATTTGATGCTTTCAGCCGTAAGGAAACCGGGCTGGTTACATTTAAGTACTCTTTAAATGAACACAGGAAAGAAAACTTACTGGAATACCTTCAAAGCATTTATAACGATCTTGTGGTAATTGCTAATAGCAAAACCAGTAGTATAGTTTACGCGTGTGGTGATGTTCCTGTGTTTTATCATTATAAGTTTCCTGAAATTGCTTCATTTAAGTTTTTTTATTGGTTAAAATCAATTATGAATGTCCCTGAGTTTGAGGATGCTTCTTTTAATTTTGAGATTGTTGACCAGGAAATAATTGATGTAGGGTTAAAAATTATTAAGCTGTATGAACAGGTCCCGTCAAAAGAAATATGGACAGATTCAACCATATACAGTACTCTTAAGCAAATTGATTACTACTGGGAGTCCGGGATGTTTGAGAGTGCAGAAGATGCAGTTAAAGTTTGTGATTCATTAGCATTGGTAATAAAGAACATTCAGAAATGTGCTGAAAATTCTGCAAAGATTGATTTAGCAAATGCTAAAGAGCAGGAAGCAAATAATTATGAGTTGTATTATAGTGATATTGAAATCATCAATAATTGCGTACTGGTAAAACTAGAACAAAGCAAGGCAGTTTATCTGTCGCACTTCTCGTTTTTTACAATGAGTACTATGAATGATGTATATTCTGATAAAACAGAACAATGGCTTAATGTTTTAATAAAAAGATCACTATTGCTTAGTGGTGTGGCAGAAAAACAGCGCTACCAATTCTTCAAAAGAATGTTTCAAAAAATTGACAACCTAAAGTCGAAAATCCTGCCAGAAGAACCGGAAAAGCCATCACAAAAAGCCGAAGACGAGAAAAGTGATAAGTAAAACGAATAACTGGGATTGGTTGATTGGTTGATTGGTTGATTGGGGGCATTTCGGCAAGCTCAGTGTAAAATTTTGGATGTGGGGTTTCGGTTATAATGAAAGTAGCAAAGAAAATAATTCCTCCACCCACATCCCCTAATTCAAAAAAATTTCGTAACTTGCGTAACGTAAAATACGTAACGTATAATACGAAATACATATAAAACATGAAACGAAAACTCAAAAACCCGTTTTTACTTGCCGGATACTACGGGAAAGAATATTTCTGCAATAGAGCAGATGAATTGGCTATGCTGGAAAATCACTTTGACAATGAAAGAAACATTGTGCTCTATTCCTGGCGTAAATACGGAAAAACTGCATTAATCCGGTGTTTTATTGATAATCTGAATAAACAGAAAAAAGCCGAGCCTTTATATATTGATTTGTTGGGAACGCGTACTATTGATGATGCGATACTGAATATTACAAGGGCTGTATATAATAAATACTGCAAAGCTAACGGCGGTATATCGGCAAAAATTATAAAACTGATCAGTTTAATTGGTTTAGAGCTTAGTTTTGATCATAATACTGGAATTCCCACAATAGGCTTTGGTGTTAAAAAAACTAATGAAATACCCGAAAAATCATTAGAAGCACTTGGAGAATTTTTGCAAAGCA
>PWND01000259.1 GCA_003557965.1 Bacteroidales bacterium
AATTGTTGACAAACAGGAAAATCTTCTTGCTAATGAAATACTAAACCAGCTAAGAGATAACGTTAGTGATACACTAAAGCAAGCAGGAAAAAAAGAAGACCCTGATAATTATCTTATGGATGGCATGAATATAGTAATTGCTGTTATTGATTTGGAAAACATGATGCTACAATATTCCGGCTCATATAATCCTTTGATAATGGTCAGAAATAATAAGCTTGTCCTGTATCCTACTGATAAGAATACAATTGGTATGTTTGTTAAAAAGAAAAAGGATTTTAAAAATAACTCGATAAGCCTGCTAAAGGGAGATATGTTTTACATGTACTCTGATGGATATATTGACCAGTTTAATAATGATGGGGCTGAAAGGTTTAAATACTCGAGGTTTAAGGAACTTCTTTTATCAATTAATAAACTATCACTAAACGAGCAACAGGAAAAGCTGGAAACAACTTTCTATAATTGGAAAGGGAAAAATGACCAAATTGACGACATCACAATACTTGGTTTTAGAGTTTAATTATTCTTCTGCAAATAGCTTTCCTGTCCTGCAAGCCATCCGGTTGAATAAGCAATTTGCAAATTAAACCCCCCTGTATTAGCATCAACATCTATAACTTCCCCGGCAAAAAATAAATTTTTAGTAATTTTTGACTCCATTGTTTTTGAATAAATTTCAGATGTGGGAATTCCGCCGGCAGTTATAATTGCCTCTTTATATCCCGGATGCCCTGTAATTTCAAAACGAAAATTTTTCATTAGCATTAGGATTTTTTTTCTTTCATCTCCGGCGAGTTGATTACAGGCTTTATTTTTATCAATTTTCAGAATATCAATAAAAACCGGAATCAGGCTGGATGGTAGCCATAACCTGAAAATGTTTTCTACTCTTTTTTTCCCATGATTGTTAAGGTCACGTAATAACCGCTCATCTAGCTTTTTCTCATCAAGAGCCGGTTTTAAGTCTATTGATATTTCTACTTTGTTGTTTTTTGACAACTCCTCAACAACATACCTGCTCATGCTAAGAATTATTGGACCGGTAAGTCCGTAGTGTGCAAACATTAGTTCGCCAAATTCTTCTTTGGATTTCTTATTATTAACCCATACAACAGCTTTTACATTTTTTAGCCCCAGGCCTTGCAATTTTTCCGCGGTATTACCTTGAGTAATAAGCGGCACAAGAGCAGGGTGGGGGGCTTTTATGGTATGTCCGGCCTGTTGCGCCAACTTATAGCCGTCGCCCGTAGAGCCCGTTGCCGGATATGACTTACCACCTGTACAGATAATTACACTTTTTGAGAAGAATCTATGATTGTTATTTTTTATTTGTGCTGAAACGCCTTGCACCTTATTGTCATTGATTATTAATTCATTTACTCTGCAATTATATATCGTGTTAATATTTTTGTTTCCAGCCCATTTCATTAATGCTGCTAATACATCCTTTGATAAATTACTTACCGGAAAAACCCGGTTACCCCTTTCAGTGGTGGTTTTTACACCTTGGCTGTGAAGTATATGTAAAATGTCAGATACAAAGAATGCATTAAATGCATGCTTTAAAAAGCGGCCGTTAGGAAAAATGTTTTTGTAATAAACTGATTTGTCATCATCGTGGGTAATATTACACCTGCCTTTGCCGGTTATCAAAATTTTTCTTCCAGCTTGTATGTTTCTCTCGAGCAGTAATACACGTGCTCCAAGTTTGGCCGCCCTCCCCGCAGCTATTATCCCTGCAGCACCGGCCCCAATTACTATTACATCATAAGTGGTTACTTCTTCTGGCATTGTTGAGAATTTATTTTTGACAAAAGTAACTATTAATAAGCAAAGGAATGGATAATAAATCTAATCCTATTATTTCCATAACACAAACGTTTGTTTAAGTAAGAATTTTGTTATTTTTGTATAAACCACAAAATATGAAACTACCAAAAAACCATAACAAATTGGTTTGTAAAGGTAAAAACCAATTGTTAAAAAAGCTTTGTCTTTATGGATTGTTAATCTTATCTTTTTTCTCTACAACGGAGTTATACTCACAAACACTTCAAAAAATTGACAGCTTAGCGAATTATTATTTTGAAAAACACAACCTGGATTCTGCTTTTTACTATTCAGAAAAAGCTCTCAAAATGGCTAAAGTAGAACCTGGAGAAGAAGACCTGAATTATGCCGGAATGCTGTCAAGAGTGTTCTATATCTATGTGTATAAGGGAGATTTTGAAGAAGCTATACACTATGTTACGAGAGAAAAGGAGGTAAGAGAAAACATTCAGGGAACTGAACATGAAGATTATGTTACAGCGATTAGTAATCTTGCTGAAATGTACCGGCGAGTTGGGGATTACGACAACTCTTTGATAATGTTTCAGAAAGCAATTGAGAAAACAAAAATAGTATTGGGTACAGAACATCCCAGCTATGGAATAAGAATCAACAACTTTGCCGCTTTGTACGAAAATATGGGCCATTATCATAAGGCCTTGCCTTTATACCTGGTTGCGCTTGAAAATACCGAAAAATCCTTAGGTAAAGAACATGCCCGTTATGCAACACGGCTAAATAATATTGCAGGATTATACAGGAGGATTGGACAGTATGAGCTGGCTCTGCCTTTGTTTTATGAAGCATTGCAAATAACTGAAAACACTGTTGGCAAACAACACTCATCATATGGAATAAGCCTTAGCAACCTCGCTCTTTTATATGAAAATATGGGCTACTATCACAAAGCATTGCCGTTATTTCTTGAGGCTATTGACATTACTGTAAATTCATTAGGTAAAGATCATATAGAGTATGGCAGAAGGATTACTAACCTGGCACTTTTATATAATAGAATTGGACAGTTTGACAGAGCTATTCCTTTATATTACGAAGCACTTGAAAACTGTGAAAAAACCTTGGGGAAAGATCATCAGGATTATGGCGCATTCTTAAATAATCTTGCTATTGCATATTATAATAAAGGAGAAAATGATAAAGCCGGCCCATTGTTTGCAAAATCTCTTGAGAATACAGAAAGAGCTCTTGGCAAGGAACATCCTTTGTATGGAATTCGCCTTAATAATCTCGGCTCATATTACAGAGCAAAAGAGGATTATGAAACTGCTTTGACTCTTTTTGAAAAAGCTCTTGAAAATACAAAAAATGCATTGGGAAAGGAGCATAAAGCCTATGGGAATCGGTTGCTTAATATTGGAGATTTGTATATGCTAATGAATGATTACGAAGTTGCTCATAAATATTATTCTGATGCATTAGAGGTGACTGAAAAGGCATTAGGAAAGCAGCACCAGTTTTACGGAAGATGCTTGTATAATAAAGCAGATGCATTGTTTTTATTGGGAAGGGATGAGGAGGCGCTACCTCTTTATCGTAAGGCTATGCAAAATAATTTTCACAATATAAATAATGTTTTTTCTATCCTCGCTGAAGCTGAAAAAGAAAACTATATTCATACATTTTCAAGAGAAATGTCAAGATATAAAAGCTTCTTTTTACTAAACTATGAAAAATATCCGGATATTGCTGCAGATGCTTATAATATTGAACTTGTAACTAAAGGTATGATATTGCAATCAGCAGTTCAAATGAGGCAAGTTATCCAAAACAGCGGTGACCCCGTTGCTATGGAAAAATATGATGAATGGCTCATATTAAAAAATACTTTAGCCGGCCAGTATAGCCTTCCGGAGGCACAAAGGTTCGCAAACTTGTCCGAAATTGAACAATCTGCTGATTTACTTGAGGGTGAGTTGACCCGATTATCAGCCGGGTTTAACCAGGCACAAATGCTTACGCAAGGCCGATGGGAAGATGTTAAAAACAACCTTAAGCCTGGTGAAGCAGCTATAGAGTTTTCTTCTTTTAATTACTGGCCGGGAAATACCAGGACTGACAGCATTATGTACGTTGCACTTATTATTAACCCGGATAAAAAATACCCAATACTTGTTCCGCTTTTTGAAGAAAAAGAACTACAAAGCCTTATTGAAATACCGGCTGACAACCATTACAGGTATATAAACAAATTATATGGAAGTATTTCAGTCTCAAACACGAAACTGTATGAGTTGATATGGCAACCAATAGAAAATCATCTTGAAAATACTAACTCTGTTTATATCTCACCTTCCGGCTTGTTGCACAAAATTAGCTTTGCTGCCATAATAAATAAAAATGAAGAGTTTTTGTGTGATGTATATAATATTAACCTGGTAACCGGCACATCGCTCATAACCAAAGAAGTGCCAGAGGAGTTCACTGTGCAAACTGCCAGCTTGTTTGGTGGCGTTAATTTTAACACCCCTGATACAACTGATGAGATTTGGAAATACCTGGAAGGTTCTTATCTTGAGGTTCAAAATCTCAGCAAAATGCTTGATGAATATGTGTCAAGCCTTAATGTATTTAAAGATAGCGAAGCAACTGAAACAGTTTTTAAGAAAATAGCACCAAAAAGTGAATTATTGCACATCGCTACACATGGGTTCTTTTACCCCGACCCTATTGAGGAAGAAGTAAGGATAAGGCAGAGTACTATTATAGGTGATGTAGCCTTTCGTGGAGGCAGTAAAGGTTTTGGAGTCCTCAGTTTTGTCGAAAACCCCAGGCCCCTGATGCGCTCAGGCTTGGTATTTGCCGGAGCTAATGATGTGTGGAGGCTGGAAAACATTCCGGATGGCGATGATGGTGTACTTACAGCACAAGAAGTAACAGCAATTGATTTGTCTAACACCCAACTTGTAGTCCTTTCCGCTTGTGAAACCGGACTTGGTGATATTCGCGGCAGCGAAGGGGTTTATGGCTTACAAAGAGCATTCAAGATGGCAGGTGCAAGATATATGATAATGAGCCTCTGGCAAGTACCTGATAAAGAAACGGCTGAGTTTATGGAGGTTTTCTACAAAAAGCTCCTTGATTGCAGGAATGTAAGAAGTGCATTCAACGAAACCCAAAGAGAAATGCGCCAAAAATACGACCCGTTCTTTTGGGCGGCATTTGTGCTTGTTGAATGATTTTTTTAAAATGGATTGTTAAATACTAAAACAAGCAGCAGGTATCTATTATAATTGTTTAATATTTTTTAAATGGAAAAAGAAGTAATATTTAACAAAAAAAATGCAACTTCAACTTTTGACAGCAAGTTGGTATTATTATCTTTCATTTTTTATATTTTATTAAATTTTTTGTATTTGCCTCTCTCCTATTGCCAGGAACTATCATGGCAACATTATGACTCGTTAAGAATATCACATCTGCAAAAAAACCAACCGGATTCAGCTTTGCTTTTTGCCAAAATGGCTATTGACAAAGCAAAGATTGAAGTTGGTGAAAAAGACTATGTTTATGCTGATATGATAAGCTATGCTGCCGGCATATATTTTAACACAGGAAACCATACCAAAGCAATATATTATTATGAAAAAGAATGCTCTGTCAGGGAAAACCTTTTTTATGAAAACCCTGTTAATTACATAAACTGCTTAAACAGGCTGGCATTAGTATACCGGCGTACAGGGCAAAATGACAAATCTAAAGAAACATTTTTAAAGGCTATTGAATATGTTGAAAATAGTATTGGTAAAGAACATTCTGTTTATGGAAGCCTGTTAAACAGTTTCGCTAACCTCAAATATTCAACAGGTAATTATAACAAGGCTTTGGCATTGTTCTTAGAGGCATCTGAAAATATAAAGAACAGTCTCGGAGAACATGATCCTTTATACAGTACAACACTTAACAACCTGGCAGGGATATACACAATCATGGGGCAATATGATAAGGCTTTGCCAATGTATCTTGAGGCTTTGGATATTACTGAAAAAACTTTGGGTAAAAAACATTCAACCTATGCTATTCGTCTCAACAGCCTGGCACAATTGTATTTGAGGCTTGGACAATATAACAGGGCGCTGCCCCTGTTTAAGGAAGCAATAAAAATTACCGAAGAAACACTGGGGAAAGAGAACACTACCTATAGTGTTAACCTAAATAACCTAGCAAGCCTATATAGGTTAATGGGTGAGTATAATAAAGCTTTGCCATTGTTTTATGAAGCTGTTGAAGTTACTGAAAAAATATATGGAAAAGATCATCCGGAATACGGCAACCGTATAAACAATTTGGCTGGTGTACAAAGGTTTTTGGGTAACTATGATGAAGCAATAGCACTTTACCGGGAAGCACTTGAAATCGTTGAAAAGAATTTTGGTAAAGAACATTCTGTATATAGCAGCCGGTTAAACAACCTGGCAAGCATGTATGTCACACAAGCTTTGCCTGACAAAGCTTTGCCGCTTTACAAAGAAGCACTGGAGATTACTGAAAGGACTTTGGGTAAATCACATCCAAATTATGGAATATGCTTAATAAACCTGGCTAATGCTTACGATTTTTCCAAAAGCTATAGTGAAGCTTATCCATTGTATATGAGCTCTTTTGAAAATAATTTGGTTAACCTTGACAGGGCATTCACATTCCTGTCAGAGAAAGAGAAAGAAGATTTTATTAAAACCGTCAATTCAGATTTTAACTATTATCAAAGTTTTCTGTTAAGATACAATGCTCAGAATCCGGCAGTAGGTGCTGATGCATATAATATTGGGCTGGCAACAAAAGGAATGATACTTCAATCAGGAATTGAAATGAGAGAGTCAATATTAAACAGCGGTGATAGTACCGCATTGGAAAAATATGACCAATGGGTTCAAATCAGAACACGGCTGTCAAAACAATATTCATTACCTCTAACTGAACGAACTGACAATATTGATTACATGGAGCAGAAAGCTGAAAGGCTTGAAGGCGAACTGGCCAGGTTGTCAAACACTTTTGACAGGGTTAACAGGTTGACTAATGTGAAATGGCAGGATGTACAGGCAAAACTTGCTGAAAATGAAGCTGCAATTGAATTTGTTTCTTTTGATTATACAAAAGATAAAAACACTACCGATTCTGTGTTCTATGTGGCTCTGCTGACAAAAAAAGAATCTGAACACCCGGTTCTGATCCCATTATTTGAAAGAAAAGAGCTTGAAGTGATTCTCGGGCAAACGTATAATAATAGCTTTGATTTTATTAATAGCATCCATGGTACAATCAACAGGAGGACAAGCAATGCAGCTATGCTTTATGAACTAATCTGGAAACCCATGGAAAGTTACCTGGAAGATGTTACTACTATATATTATTCTCCCGGCGGATTGTTGCATAAGGTCAGTTTAGCCGCTCTTTCTACCGCTGAAAATGAATTTTTATGTGATATTTATAACTTTAATCTTGTTTCAAGCACTTCTCAAATTCGCAAACAGGATGAAAGATTTTATTTTAATGATCCTGTGTTTTTTGGGGGTATTTTATACAATGGCCCTGAAACAATTAAAGAAGTATGGAGCTTCTTACCGGGAACGTTGACTGAGATTGAAAAGATTGCCGGTATGCTTAAAAAATCAGGTGTTGAAAGCCAAAGCTTTACAGGTATAAATGCTACTGAAAGTAAATTTAAGGAGGTTGCGCAAAACAGCGGGCTGCTGCATATTGCTACACATGGCTTTTTCTATCCCTGCCCGGACGATATGATAGCAGCTGAACAAGAGCGTATTATACACGGGGCAGTTGAGTTCAGAGGTGATCATGGCTTTGGTGTCAGCAGCTTCATGGAAAACCCCAACCCCTTGATGCGTTCAGGGCTTGTTTTTGCCGGTGCAAACGATGCCTGGAATGCAACCACAAGAAATATTGAAACTGATGATGGTGTACTTACTGCACATGAGGTAGCTAATATGAATCTTCATAACACCCAACTCGTCGTACTCTCCGCCTGCGAAACAGGCCTTGGCGATATCCGTGGCAGCGAAGGGGTTTATGGGCTACAGCGCGCATTTAAAATGGCCGGAGTAGATTACATTATAATGAGCCTTTGGCAAGTTCCCGATAAGGAAACAGTTGAATTCATGGAAATATTTTACACAAAACTACTTGACCATAGGAATATAAGAATAGCATTCAACGAAACCCAAAGAGAGATGCGACAAAATTACGACCCGTTCTTTTGGGCGGCGTTTGTTTTAATAGAATAGTAGGGACAGGACTTGGCCTGTCCTTCA
>PWND01000325.1 GCA_003557965.1 Bacteroidales bacterium
AGCTCATCTTTAGTAATCTTCATTTTATTACTCTTTCAATCAACTTGTCTCTCTTATCGCAAACCATTTCAACTTGTCTTTGTAGAATCAAGATTTCATCGCTTAATATTTCATATTCTTTGGCAATTTTATCTTGTTCTTCTCTGGGTAAGTTTGGGATCTGGATTTCCTTTAAATCCTGGATGCTGATGCATTTCACGACTGTGCCTTTTGAAAAAAAGTTAAACTGAGCTATTCCAGCTTCACTTCTCAAAAACACTTCAACAAATATTGGGTTTACTTTGCTCTCATCCAATTCAAGAAAATACAAATTCCCACTAGCGATCATCTGCTCGTCTTCTTTTATTTTTGCCAACGCAACTTTAAACGGAAAGATCTTTGATACTATGAGGTTTTTATCGTTAATTGCATATCTTGCATGTTCTTCTTTAACGCTCGTCAGTGATGGAAGTTTTTCTTCAATAAACCCGTTTTGAATATCTTGCAATCTCAAATAATGTGAGTTTGTTTTTTCAGCACAAATCAACTTATCAAGTTCGTTTGATTTCATTATTGCGCCACGATTAATCGATAAGCAAACTTCCCCCAGAGTAATGCTGTTTTTTATTTTTATGTTTTCTCCGATATATCTTCTGGGATTAAGAATATACTCCTGAGATATAACATCATCCAAGGTTACTGTTTTGCTAATGGTTGTATTTTGATAGCAAGCTTCAAGAATGGTATTAATATCTTTTTCCTCCAGCACATTTTGTCTTCTGCCCTCAGTAAAAATTTGTGAAGCATCCACCATTTTTATTTTATTATTGTTGTGACTTAAAACCAGCAAGGTTAGAGGAATCATTGAATGATTCATCAAACGCTCGGGAAGCAGGATAACAGCCTCAATTATTCGTTTTTCCAACATCTTTTTCCGAATATTTTCGTCAGATTTGTTCCAGGTTCCTGCATTTGTCATTAATACTACTGTCTTTCCAGGTATTTTCATATTCAAGAAAGCAGCAATATTAAAAACCCAATCCCCTGATACTGTCCTTTTCTCTTCATTAAAAAATTCACTAAGCATTGGGTTTTTGCTAAACAGCATTTTTAAGTCAAGGAGCCTCATTCCATAAGGATGATCTGAAAAAACTTTATTAGCAGATAAATTAGAGAAGCTTTGGCTAATAATGTTTCCTTGAATCAGCTTAATTGGGAGCTGCAAGATATATTGACGAATATTTGAAATAATTATGCTGGATGTGTTGATTTCGACACCAAATAGTTTTGAACTATCTGATTTGTATGCTGCATTAATTAAAAATGATAAAGCACCCGATCCAAGATCAAGAATCGTATCATTAGGGTTTAAATCCAGAAGAGAAACAGCAAGTTTTGCAATTCCTTCTGGAGTATGACAAAGAGTCGAATCGCTGAGTCTTGATAAGCTGGAAAATAGTATTGTTGCTTTCAATAAATCCGTGTCAAATTTCTTTGAAACATTCTCGATTTCGAGAATATGCTCTTCATATACCTTTTTTAAAAAATGAAAGGTTGTTTCGCTTTCCAGGCTTTTTTCTATATGTTTTATGGCTAAACTGCTAGTCTTCAATTCTCTGGAGCATAGAGCAATAAAAGAGATTCCTATAACATATATGAAAACTTCTTCAGCTTTCCTTTTGTCCTTTAAATGGTCGAGAATATAGGACTCAACATGACTAAAATCTTTTTTCTTGAGCGCTTCGTATGTTTGTTTATCCAAATTATTGCCTCCTGAAAAATGTTATGGTTATTATAAACCATAATCAAAAAAAAGCAATGGTTATTAAAAACCATATTTATAATTTTTTATGAATATCTTCCAGGAAAACCCCCGTTTTCGCATCTATCACTTTTTTATCCATGACCCCAATGGCTACCTCTTGGAGGTGCAGAGGTTTCTGTGAAGGAGTAATAAGCGAGATAGCGCGGGTTATGAGATTTAAGTTCTGATTAGAACAGTGCCTAGGCAGGCTTTTGAAAAGAAATCATATAAACCTTGCCTTTCCACAGGAATTGATTCTTAACATTTATCATATTCCTTGGAATCATTTTTAAAGGAGGGGCATAGGTTTCTTTGTCAGGCTTTTGATAAAACCTGGAAATAAAACCTGGCTGTTTCTCAATCTGTTTCACGGTCTCATCTCCAATATATATCCTTGCGCCTGGTTTGGCTACTCGTATCATTTCGAGGATTGCTTTTTCTTTGTTGTTGAAAAAATTGATACCTCCAATATGAAAAACCACATCAAAGCATTCGTCTTTAAAAGGAATGTCCTCCGCATTTGCTTGCACCAATTTGATGTCAATCTTCCAATTTTTAGAGTTTTGACGACATTTTTTTAACATTCCATATGAAATGTCCATGCCATAAAAATCTCCTATTTTGTTATGATCCACCAGGTTCTTAATTTCGATACCCGTTCCAACCGAAGTTTCCAGGACACGATCACCACTTTTTATCTTGATGATTTCAGCAATGTTTTTAAAAACCTTGTTTCCTCCAAACAAAGGTGACAAAGTTAGCATTATGAAGTCATAGATGTATGCAATCCAATCGTATCTTTTCTGATATAAACGGTTTAATCCTGTAACTTTCTCTTCTCTTAAAAGAGAGGGGATGTTGTTTTTTATAGCAAAGCTCTCTCCCGTGACGACATCAACCAGGGAGTCATTTTCCTTTGATAAATTGTTGCCTGTATATGGATTTGCAAGAAGAGAAAAGTGTTTATTAAGCATCATTTTTTTTCGTTTTCCCATATTTCAGGGCAACAGTTTCGATAATGATCCCGTATATTATTCCTGCTCCAAAACCAATGGGGTCTGCAAAGCTTATTGAGCTATAAAATGCAAATGAAACGAGAAAACCAATTAAAGCTCCTCGATACAGCACTTTGGGCCATCCGGGTTTTCCATCAAGCAAGCCAATGATAAAGCCCATCAGTAACCGATTGTACCAAAAGGCAAACAGGTAAAAAGCATTTAACTCAAAGCCTGATCTTACCGATGCGCCTAATATGCAAATCAAACCAAGAATAGCACCTGTAATAAGCGAAACGATCATTCTTTTTGTCATCATCTTAGTTCATCTCTCCCATCCATGTTTCATCGACTATAACTATGATAAATCGTTTAGCCCTTTTTTGCCAGTATAAACTTTTTGGTTCCGTTTTATGATTCTTTTGATGTGCGTCGAGGGCAGCGGAGGCGCTGTTTTATTTTTGATTTATTTATCGTAAAGGACAGCTATTTTATTGAAAAATATTTCTTCATTGTCTGTGGAAGTAATAAGGACATATCCTTGTTGTTTGCTGGGGATGATATAGGCACTTGTCCCTAATTTGTTTTTATTGATCACATTGTCGTCTAATGTTTTGCTCAAGAACAAATCTCCATCAGGAGTAAGCCCAATTAGTTCGTGTACGATTAAATCATCATTTTTGGTTTGTAAAATAAAATATAGATTTTCATTTTTGTCAAAAGAGTTGATAAAAAGACCTTGAAAACTATTAATCTTAAAATTAGTTAATCCTTTATTTAAAAAAATCTCTTCCCATAGTAGTTTACCTTTTAAATCCAAAGCAAATATTCGAGTTTTTATCAAAGCATCTTGGTCAAAAAATTGCGTCAGAACAGTTAATTGTTCATTCTTTTGCATCCACCTAATATCCTCAATGAACTCATCAACTAAAAAAACTGCATAAGACCAAATTGGATTATTGTTCAAATCTGAAAACATTATAATATTTTTATCCTTATCATGCCTATAATTGGGATCATGTGTTATAAAATTGATAATAAATCGTTGACTTTTTTTTAATAAATTCTTGTAATGAGAATGATTTGGATAAGCTATTATTCCTTTTTCAGTGAGATTTGTTCGATAATTAGATGTTCTTTGCAATGCGATCCCTGAATTAATTTTATTAATTTTATAATCTCTATTGATGCAATATAAGGATCCAGTAGCTTCGTGCTTGAAATATACATACAAGCTATTATTTTCCTTCCAAATTCTTTTTAAATCGCCCTCTTGTGAGATGCTCCAAATCACTTTGCCTTTGGAATCAATAGCCTTTAAAAAAAAATGCTGATCCATTTTTCTTAATAATAAAGCCAGGTTGTAATTTGGGGAATAAATCAATCCAGTTTCTCTTTTTTTCCATTTAAATGAACCGCTACAGCTAATTGATAGCAAAGAATTGTTTGAGCCTATAAGTATATTTCCATCTTGAAAAACATGTAAAACAACATCTTCATTCTGCAATGATTCACTATCCTGGAATTCATAATAAGGAAATAACAGCTGAGCAACATTTAAGACAATATTATGAAAAAGCTCAAAAATTGAATTAATAGTCTTCGGCATGGTAAAAGAAAGTTGCCGCTTCCAATTCAATGTTCCATTTCTGCTAAAACAATGCAACACTTTATCTTGTGTTATCAAAACAATATCCCCATTGGGCAGGATATCAATTAAAGGTATTAACTTTTTTTGCCCCTGATCATTTATAGCTGAAATATGTGTTAAAATTTGCTTTTCGAAACTTTCACTCCACATTTCATCTAAATTTAAAGTTTCATTATGGTTGGCTTTATTATTTATAGCATTTCCTTGAGAGGATCCTTGTGTAGCTTGAATTTTAAAAATAGTTGAGTTAAAAAAAGCAAGTGCCAAAGCAATAATCAGTAAATTGCAAAGAAAAAACCATTTTTTTATGTTAAGCGGTCTTTCACTCTTCTTAAAATAAAGTTTAACCATCTTTTCCTCCCTTCTTTCTCTATCAATCTTCTTCCACAGGAACGACCACAGTAAGATAATGATAGATGATAGCGCTAAAAATGGTCTTAAAAACAAGGTAGAAAGATTGATATATTATTTGATATGGATAATGCATGATAACTACCCAAAATGCCAGCATAAGCAAGTTTAATAATGAATAAAACCAAAGGAAGGTTTGCATTGAGGTCAACCAATAGCTTGTTTTCATTGCTGAAACCAAATTGGAGGATTGATTCAGCATAATCCATGGTACAAGAAAAAACCTTTTATAAAACCAGACTCCAGGAATAATTAAGAAAATAGATAGAACCAAACTTATCAAAATGATAAAAAAATCTACAACCATAAAGAATAATATTGAAACAATTCTCCTTTGAATAACAGTTATGGAATTAATTTTTTTAAATTGAACCAAAGACAGGGCAAGTAAGGAAAAAAGCCCTATAACTCCATGCATAAGGAAAAATAAAACAATTCTTAAAAATTCTATAGCAGGGGTGATAGTAAAATGATAATATATCCACCATTGGATAATAAATAAACCACTTAAAATTGAGAAGAAAATCAGATCAAAATAGTTTTGTCGAGCAAAGATACTGAAATAGATTTTTACCACAACTGCCAGGGAGATGCCGTTTTTCTTGCTTCGATCCAGTTTATTGAATTCATGCTCGATGGTTTCGGGGGTGCCCAGGTGCTCGGTGGCTAATTGAAAAGCTTGCTCGTCGCTTAGCCCTTTTTGCTGGTGAAGAGCAATTTCTTCTTCCAGATGCTGACTGAGCTCATAGATGTCCCAGGGACTGATCCCCTTGCGATAGTAAAATTGTTTTTTCCAGTTTTCGATGGATTCAGCTAGATGGAACATGGCAACCCATTGAATAGCTGTTGCATTAATGCATTGGCTTTTGCCCATTGCTCTTTTTCTTTGCACAGCTCTGCCTGGCCTTTTTTGGTCAGGGCGTAGTATTTGCGCATTTTTTGATTTTCATGGCGCACCCAACGAGATTTGATAAGTTTTTGTTCCTCCAGTCGATGGAGCACAGGGTAAATCAGTCCGTCGCTCCATTCGAGCTTTCCTTCGCTGAGGCAGTGAACCATGCGAATGATTTCGTATCCATAGTTTTCGCCCTGAAAGAGGATGGCGAGCAGGAGGGGTTTGGTGGTAGCTGCAACCAATTCTCTTGAAAAATAATTCATTAACGGTCACCTCCGTACCTAAATCATCTATGCACATAATATACCTAAATGATTTAGGTGTGTCAAGAACTGTTGACATCTTTTTTTTGATTGAAAATTGTGCGTCCTAAAGAGGGGTACATGGGAAAATTTATCATTAGAGCTGAAAATTTAACGAAAAATTATCTGGTTTCAAAAAGAGAAAAAGGGCTAAAAGGATCCTTTAAAGGGATTTTTCAGCGAGAAAAAACAGTCATACCTGCTTTAAAAGCTGTTAACTTTACCATTGAACAAGGTGACTGTGTTGGGTTTATTGGTCCCAATGGAGCTGGCAAATCCACTACTTTAAAAATATTATCCGGTATCCTGATGCCCACCGAGGGCTCTTGCACCGTTTTGGGTCGAGTTCCGTGGAAACAACGAATTGAGCATGTAAAGCATATTGGAGTTGTTTTTGGCCAACGCACTCAACTATGGTGGGACCTTCCTCTGCAAGAATCCTTTTATCTTTTGAAAAGTGTTTACTCTATCCCTGAAGCAGATTTTCAAAAACGCTTCCAATCTCTGGTTGGAATATTGCGCATGGAAGATTGGCTCGGTGTGCCTGTAAGACAATTGAGCCTGGGGCTTCGCATGCGTGCAGACATTATTGCATCCCTCCTTCATGATCCCGAGATTCTCTTTTTAGATGAGCCTACCATTGGGCTGGATATCGAGACCAAATTTGACCTTCGATCTTTTTTAAGCTATTTAAGCAGAAAAGAGGGAAAAACCATTCTTTTGGCTTCTCATGATTTGTGGGATGTAGAGGCGCTTTGCACTCGACTCTTGTTTATCAATCATGGGCGGATTCTGCGTGATACAAGTCTGGATACTTTTTTAAGTGAAGATGTGCATGAACGAAGCATTAAGTTGAAGGGAGTCTCAAAAACAGAAATTGTCAGACATTTTGAGCATATTCCCGTGGAAGAGCAGGGGGATCATTTGCGCATGAGTATAGATACGCAAAAATTGTCACTGAAGAATATTCTTCAGCAACTCACTGCAATCGAAGGGCTTGAAGAGCTGACAGTCGAGCAACCCAGTATTGAAGAAATTGTGTTGAAGCTTTACCAACAGATGCCCAACCCATGAGCAAGTATTTAGTTTTTTTCCGAGCACATATGCAAACCTTGCTTCAATATAGAGAGGCTGCGGTCTCTGGAGCAATCGTGCAGATTTTTTTCGGTCTATTGAGAATATTTCTATTAAAAGCCTTTTATGCATCTTCCACCCTTCCACCTCCTATGCCTTTTGAGCATGCAGTTATCTATATCTGGCTGGTAGAGGCAACTCTCAGGTTGGCTCCTTTTGCTCCTATAGCAGATATTGTGCGTCAGATACGGTCAGGACAGGTGGCTTACGAATGGATCAAGCCCATGGATGTATATTTTATCTGGCTCAGTCGATCGATGGCATCGAAAATTGCACCTACGCTTTTGCGTTTTTTTCCTGTTGTTTTGATAAGCAGTTTGTTTTTTGGTTTTCGTGCTCCACCTTCGGGTTTTGCATTAATAGCATGGATATTGAGCCTTGCTTTGGCTGTTATACTCAGCGCAGTGATCACGAATTTATTGAATATAACGCTATTGTGGACGATTTCCGGGGAAGGCATCAGTCAGCTTATGATCGCCTGTAGCTATCTTTTATCAGGGCAATTGATACCTTTGGCAATTTTTCCTGATGCCATTCGGGATTTATTTCGATGGCTTCCCTTTGCAGGTATTGTGGATTTACCTAATCGTTTTTACCTGGGAGAGCTTCAAATGATGGATCTTTTGCCTGCCATGGCTTTTCAAATAAGTTGGATTGTGGTCCTGGGAGCTTTGGGCTATGGAGTACTTCGCTTTGGCTTGCGCAAAGTTGTGATTCAAGGTGGATAAATGAGAACCTTTCAAATCTATTTCCACTTTCTGGCAAGCTCGATAATGTCGCAAATGCAATATCGCGCTTCTCTATTGATGCTTTCGCTGGGTCAATTTATGGTGACGGGCATTGAATTTGCAGTGGTGCTGGCTTTATTTTATCGTTTTGAATGCCTGCTTGATTGGTCCCTGCCCGAG
>PWND01000182.1 GCA_003557965.1 Bacteroidales bacterium
AGTGGCACTTCAAAGTCATCAGCGCTTAATGTATAGTCATCTAATCCGCCAAAGAAAGTTGAAACAATGCCATTTGTACTTTCTGCCGGGTCCTGCCAGTTTGCATCCCACAGAAGTTCTGCATCTTTAGATACATTTGATTCCGCTGGTTTGTTTAAAGATTGCTCTACTAACTGCGAATAAGCAGTTATTGCAACAAAAACAAATAATAGCGTAAAAATTTTCTTCATGATTTTTTTGTTTTAGTTAATAAATTAATTTTAATTGTAAGAGTTTAAATTGTTTTTTAACTCATATTTCATGCAGCAAATATAGGAAATATTTATTACGGAAAATAATTTTATTAAAATTTTTTTTAATTCTTCAAAAACCTGTGATTTTTTTATTGTTGATTTGTTAAAAACCTGCTTAACTTTTCTATTGCTAAATACCTGTGGCTGATTTTATTCTTTTCTTGCAGGCTCATTTCAGCAAAGGTTTTGCTGCTCCCTTGTGGCACAAAAATCGGGTCGTATCCAAAACCATTATTTCCTAAAGGAGCGGAAATAATATTGCCTTTTACTGCTCCTTCAAAAATATATTCTTTGCCATTCAATATTAAAGCGATAACAGTTTTAAATCTTGCTTGCCTGTTAGTTTTGCCATTGAGGGCTTTTAACAGCTTTTGAATGTTGTCTGCATCTGACTTTTGTTTGCCTGCATACCTGGCTGATAATGCTCCGGGCATTCCGCTGAGAGCATCAACTTCTAATCCTGTGTCATCAGCAAAACAGTTAATATTATATCTTTTATATATAAAATTTGCTTTATGTAATGCGTTTTCTTCCAAAGTAGAATAAGGCTCATCAATATCACCCTGGAAAGAAATATCACTAAGCCCGTATAAATTTATAGATTTGGGCAGCATTTTTTTGATTTCAGCAAGTTTGTTGTGGTTTTGAGTAACAAAAAGGATTTTCATGTATATATAATGTATATTGTTATATCATAAAAATTTTCAATAACCTAAAAGGAAAGTTTTATCAGAAATCTCTTCAAAACATCAAAGAATAAAACATGCATTTGTTTAAAAGTGTTTTGCCGACACAAAAAAAAGTAAGCTTATTGAACTTCTACCAGAACAAAGTTTTTAGGAACCATTTGTCCCTCTTTAATGTTGATTTTTTTTATTTTTCCCTTTTTGCTCGCAAATAGTATATTTTTCATTTTCATTGCTTCAAGAATAAGTAGCTTGTCACCTTCATTTACTTCCTGGCCTTTTTTTACATATATTTTATTAATTGTTCCAGGCATAAAAGAAGTTATATTATCAGGGTTTTCAGGCACATAAGGTTTCCTGGTTTTAAATTTTTTATTTAACAGTGTAGAATAAACTGTGTCATCAATTACAAAATCAGTATATTTTGTCTCGTCTGTGTTATTCTTTTTTTTATTTGCCATATCCAAGCACTTTTATAAACATATATTATTATATAAAATCAACTAACAAGGCTTAAGGTATATTAATGTAACTTAAAGCTTAAATTGCGTATTTGTTGATATAAGCAATTTAGAATGGAGGAATGCCATGCTTTTTGCCAGGAACAATTTGTTCTTTGGATGCTGAAATATCCAGTGCATGCAATACAAACTTCCTGGTATCGCCCGGTTCAATTACAGCATCAATATATCCATGAGCAGCAGCTACATAAGGATTAGCAAACTTTTTCTTATACTCTGCTACTTTTTTCTTTCTAACCTCTTCAGGTTTAGGTGAATTTTTAATTTCATTTCTGAAAATAATGTTAGCAGCGCCTTCCGGCCCCATTACAGCAATTTCGGCTGTTGGCCATGCAAATACAAAATCAGCTCTAAGGTGTCGTGAACACATAGCGATATAACCGCCTCCGTACGCTTTTCTGAGTATAACGGTAATTTTTGGAACTGTAGCTTCAGAGTATGAGTACAGTATTTTTGCTCCGTGCCTTATAACCCCTGCATGCTCCTGGTCAATGCCCGGAAGATACCCCGGAAGGTCAACCAATGTAACAAGCGGAATATTAAATGCATTGCAGAATCTAATGAATCTTGCGGCTTTATCAGATGAATCAACATCTAAAACACCTGCAAGCACCATAGGCTGGTTAGCAACAAAGCCAATAGTTTGCCCGTTAAGTCTTCCAAAGCCCACTACCATACTTGCTGCAAATAATTCCTGCACTTCGAAGAATTCACTATCATCACTTATAGATTTAATAACATTTCGCACATCATAAGGTTGACGTGGGTCAGTTGGAATAATTTTATCTATTTTATATTCCTGAAACTTAGGAGCTTTTTTAGGAAATGGTTCAGCTTTTTTGCTGTTATTCCATGGGATATATGTTACAAGTTTTTTAATTTGCTTAAAACATTCAGCTTCACTTTCTGCAAAAAAGTGTGCATTCCCCGTGATTTCCGAGTGTACTTTAGCACCACCTAATTCTTCCATGCTTATTTCTTCACCTAATACCGACTTAATAACTTCCGGCCCGGTAATAAACATTTTAGAAATCTTGTCAACAACAAAAACAAAATCAGTAAGAGCCGGAGAATATACTGCACCACCGGCACAAGGCCCTAAAATAACAGATATCTGCGGAATTACGCCTGAGGCTTGTGTATTCCTGTAAAATATTTCACCATAACCTGCCAGTGAGTTTACCCCTTCCTGGATTCTGGCACCACCTGAATCATTTATTCCAATTATCGGAACCTTTAAATTCATCGCCAAGTCCATTATTTTGGTGATTTTTCTCGCATGCATCAAACCTAAAGAACCACCTGCAACAGTAAAATCCTGGGCATATATACATACAGGATAACCGCTAATTGTTCCCGTTCCTGTGATAACTCCATCGCCGGGCAATTGCTTCTTATCCATGTTGAAATCTTTAGCAGCATGCTCAACGAATAGGTCATACTCATGAAAAGAATTTGGGTCTAATAGCGATATTATTCTTTCACGGGCAGTCATTTTACCCATCTTTGCCTGTTTTTCAATAGCTTGAGGGCCTCCACCCTGAAGGGCATCTTGCATACGCTTCTTTAAATCAAGCGTTTTATGTTTTATTGACATGATATTTCAGGTTTATATTCAATTAATTATTTACTATAAATTATTTTCAAAACAATAACTTTATAAAAAATGAATTCGAAAAAAAATTCAAAGTAATAAAAAAAAAACGAAAGAATTGAGATTTTTGTTAAGCAATTTTACTGTAAATGTTTTTTAAAAAGCCTAAGTTTTTGATAATGTTTCTTCTAAAGCCATACTGAACAACTCTGTTATGGAAACACCATCTGCATTTGCCTGCTGAGGCACAATACTTTCTTCTGTCATGCCGGGAATAGTGTTTAACTCCAGAAAATACAATACATTATTACTAAAAATGTAATCAAATCTTGCAATTCCATTAAGTTCAAGTTTTTCATATAATGTTTTTGAAAGATTTTTTACTTTTTCTGATAAATTTTCAGGAATACGCGCAGGAGTTATTTCATCCGCAGCACCTTTTGTGTATTTAGCTTCAAAATCAAAAAATTTACTCGCAGTTTTGCTGATTATTTCAGTTACCGGAAACGCAATTATTTTTCCTTTGTGCTTGATTGCGCCGCATGTTAATTCAGTGCCGGGGAGGTACTCCTCAACAAGGACTTCGTCATCATGCTCAAAAGCAACTTTGATTTTTTCAAGAAGATCATTGTGGCTTTTTACAAAAAAAGTACCAAGGCTTGACCCACCTTTATTAGGTTTTACAAACACAGGCATATTTACTTTTTTTATAATATCTTCAGTATTTATTTTCTCTCCTTTTATTAGCCTGTAATTTGGGGCTACTGCAACTCCCCAATGTTTAACCAATTGATTAGTAAAATACTTGTTGAAAGTTAGTGCTGATGGAAGCAGCCCTGAACCGGTATAAGGCATATTTATTAAATCGAAATATCCCTGTAGCTTGCCATCTTCCCCGGGAGTGCCATGTATTGTTATAAAGGCACAATCAAAAGACACTTTTTTATTACCGATATTTATGGTAAAATCATTTTTGTCAACAGGGAATAGATTTCCTGATTTATCAGTGTAATTCCAATTACTCCCTTTTATAGTTATTAGAAAAGGCTCATATTTATTCTTGTCAATGGTTCTCAAAATAACAGAAGCACTCTTTATTGATACTGTGTATTCCCCGGAATCCCCTCCGGCAACAATAGCAATTTTCTTTTTCATAAGCAAATAGTTTGAGCAGACAGGCAATATAATAACATCCGATATTTAGTGTAATGTACCTGCTTGCATGAGTAAAAAGTCATAGGATATATTAATGTATTATATTTGTTTTAAACAGGAATCAAAAATAACAAAACCATTAACAACTGCAATAAAAAAATCTCAATCTCCGTTTATAATTATTAATTTTGGAAAAATTTTAAAAAATAAAAAGATGAGCTTTAAAGCTTTTGTAACGAGCAAAATATTTTTAAAGCATTTTATATATGCTGTATTTATTGTTGTTGCGATATTGTGGTTTTCTTTAAAAGCACTTGATATTTATACTTTACACGGACGCACGATTACGGTGCCGGATTTAGAAGGCTTGCATATAGAAGATGTTAACCATATTACTGACAGGCTAAATCTCAGGTACGTTGTTAATGACAGTATTTTTGATGCTACACGTGAAAAAGGCAGTGTTGCTTCACAAGACCCTGCACCTGACACACAGGTAAAAAGAAACAGGACGATATATTTAACTACTGTAGCCAAACTGCCTGAAATGGTTGCAATGCCTGAGCTTACTGATTTAACCCTGAGGCAGGCTGTTTCAATACTAAAATCCTTACAACTAAATATTGGCAAATTAGAATATATGCAGGGAAGAGCACAAAACTCCGTTCAAAAAGCGAAATTCAACCAAGGCGTTATTGAAGTAGGCACACCAATAGAAAGAGGTACATATATTGACCTGGTTTTAGGGAAGGGAGAATCCTTATCAGCTACACCTGTGCCATTGGTAGTGGGAATGCCGCGTGCAGAAGCAAGAGCTGCTATACAAACTTCGGCACTTAACATTGGCAATGAGGTTTTTCTTGATAATGACAGGGTAAACGCAAGGGTTTACAGGCAAGTGCCTAACGTTCTTTCAAGGAATCATTCATTGCGAATGGGCAGTAATGTTAATTTATACTACAGAAGTGATATTGAATTTGATTTTGATAAATATCTTGAAAAGGTATTAACAGTAGAATTACCATATATTGTAGGATATACTCCTGATGAAGCTAAAAGAATCCTGGAAAATGCATTTTTGAATGTTGGTGCTGAATACTTCGTGGATAACGTTCCAAGAGAAGATGCAATTGTGTTAAGACAAGACCCTTCACCTGTTGATACAGCCACCGTTAAAAGAGAAACCAGGATTAATATCTGGTACAAATCTGTTTATGATGATGAAGAAGGCCTGATAGATGAATATTTTGAAGAAGAAGGTGAAGAAGATGATGATGATGAAGTTAATGATAATGATGAATAATTTATTCCTGTAATGATTATTAGATATTTTTTATTCCTGTTTGGATTATTTTTATCAACAAATTTAGTAGCACAAGAGGTACTCGTTCCTGTTGAAGTAAACCTTCAAAAAAAAAGTAATAAACCCAAAAGCAACAACCACAAAGAAGCGCAGGACACTTTGAAACTGCCTTTTTTTGATGACTTTACTAATAAAGGGCCATATCCTGATTCAAAGTTATGGGCAGACTCTTTTGTTTTTATAAATTCGTCGTTTGGCTATCACCCGATGTCTTTTGGTGTTGCTACTTTCGATGCTCTTGACCAATATGGGAAAATATACGAGGAAGGTGAAACCAACTATTACCAGTTTGAAGCTGATTTTCTTACCTCTTTGCCTATCCGGCTTGATTCAATTTTTTATGGTTCCGAACAATATAAGCTTCAACCGGAAGATTCTGTAATTCTCTCATTTTATTATCAGCCACAGGGAAAAGGAATTGCACCGATTGAGAGAGATTCGCTGGTATTGCAGTTTTACAGAAAAAATGAAAACTCTGAAAATGAAGATGATGCTTATCAATGGGTTTCGGTTTGGAGCGCTACAGGAGAGTCGCTGGAATCATTTGCCGGTGATGATCATCCTTATTTTAAAAGAGTTATGATTCCTATTGAGGATGAGAATTACTTCAGAAAGGATTTCAGGTTTCGCTTTATGAATTATGCCAGCTTTCCTGCCAGGAAAACCCCCACAAACTTTGCCGGAAACACCTCAATCTGGAATATAGATTACCTTTACCTTGATGCCGGACGTTCGCATGCAGATACTTTTTATTATGATATAGCTTTTGTTGAGCCGGCACAGTCAGCTTTAAGAAATTATACTGCAATGCCATGGCGACATTACATTGAAAGCCCTGAAGACTTTCTGCGTTCTCGCTTTGATGTTGTGATAAGAAACCTTGATGACATTACTTATAATTATATATACAGGTACTTTATAACTGACCAGCATGGTGATTTGCTTAGCAGTTATAGTGGAGGCACCTGGAATATTGCCCCATTTCACGAAGGAGGCTATCAAACTTATGAAGGACATGCAAATCCGCTTGTTATTCCTAATCCTTTTCCAACCGGAGAGGCTGATGAAAAAACATTTTTTATATACCATGCTGTTCATGAAGGCACTCATGGCGATGATGTGACCCGGAATGATACAATAGTATATAAGCAAGAATTTTCAAACTACTATGCTTATGATGATGGAGTTCCTGAAGCCGGATACGGGCTTTCCGGCTGGAATCCTATGGGAGCATACAGGTTTGTAACTCCAAAGGCTGATAAACTGGAGTCTGTTAGCTTCTTTTTTAATCATACCCAGTTTGAGCAAAACCAAAGGCCTTTTCATCTTATGGTATGGAGTAGCCTCGACCCTGAAGAAGTGATTTATGAATCTGATGTAATAATTCCCGAATTTGAAGATGGGTTGTTTGAATTTGTTAACTATCCACTAAGTGAAACAGTTTCTGTAGTAGATACTTTTTATGTTGGGTGGGCACAACTAACCTCTGACTTTATTAACCTGGGGTTTGATGTTAATAACAATGCCGGGAATAATATTTTCTTTAATGTTGACGGCAATTGGCAGCAATCAATGTTTTCGGGTGCTTTAATGATAAGGCCGTTTTTTCAGCAGGAAGTTTCTGTATATGATATTTCTGATAATCAAGACAACCTGGTTGTTTATCCTAATCCGGCAAGAGGTGGTGGTATAAGAATTAAAACCTCATTGGATATTAGCAAAAACAGTGTAATCAGGATTTTTGACATTAATGGCAGGCTTATTATTGATATGCCCTTCGAGGAATATATTAATATTGAAAATTTGCCTGCCGGAACATATATTCTTAGAGTTATAAGCCCCGGAAAAACTATAAAGCCTTCGAGGTTTACTGTTTTGCCGAACTAAAATTGCGCATTTATTATGAAGCAATATGAGGATGATATTGAAAATGAAGATTTTGATGACAGTGAGGAAAAAGAACTTTATGAGCATCATAACTTAATTGTTGATAAAGGACAGGGTTTGGCCAGAATTGACAAATACCTTTGTCAGCGGCTTGAGTCAAGAAGCAGGAATAAAATTCAGCAAGCAGCCAAGGCCGGAAACATAATTGTAAATGGCAGGCCTGTAAAACCCAATTACAAAGTTAAGCCTCTTGATGAAATTAGCATTGTAATGCCACACCCTCCAAGGGTATTAGAGCTTGTTCCGGAAAATATTCCCATAAATATTATTTTTGAAGATGAACATATACTGGTTTTAAATAAAGAGGCCGGAATGGTTGTTCATCCGGGCCATGGTAATTATTCAGGCACACTTGTAAATGCCCTCATGCACCACTTTAAAGATTTGCCTCTGCATGACGGGGAAAGTATAAGGCCATGGCTGGTCCACAGGCTTGACAAAAATACTTCCGGGATTATGATAGTTGGTAAAACAGAATATTCCCAGGCAAAACTTGCCAAA
>PWND01000277.1 GCA_003557965.1 Bacteroidales bacterium
AAAACTTGCCAAAGCTTTTTTCGACAGGAGTATTGGCAGAGTTTACAACGCTTTGGTATGGGGAAGTTTAAAAGAAGATGAAGGAACAATAACAGGCCATATTGGGCGTAGCTTAAAAAACAGGAAAGTAATGACAGTCTTTCCAGATGGAGAATATGGAAGGCATGCAGTTACTCATTACAAGGTTTTGGAAAGGTTTGGATATGTTACACTTGTTGAGTGTACTCTCGAAACAGGCAGGACTCATCAAATCAGGGCACATTTTCAGCATATAAAACATCCTTTGTTTAATGATGAAACTTATGGTGGAGACAAAGTATTGAAAGGAACTACTTTTACCAAGTATAAGCAGTTTGTTAATAACTGCTTCAAATCACTGCCCCGGCATGCACTACATGCAAAGACGCTTGAATTTGATCACCCTGTAAGCGGTAAAAAGATGAAGTTTGATTCATCCTTGCCTGATGATATGCTTAATGTTGTTGAAAAATGGAGAAAATATGCTGTTCATAAAAGCATTGACAAAGGGGAGGTTTAGCAGTGCAGGTATTCAGAGGAATTAGCATAGCACCGGGCACAATAAAAACAATATTCAGGGCTTTTAAATACCCTAATTACAGAGTGTTTTACTACGGACAAAGTGTTTCTCTTATTGGAACATGGGTGCAAAATATTGCAATGGGCTGGCTTATTTACAGGCTTACGGGATCAGGGCTTCTTTTAGGCACGGTGGCTTTTGCACAGCAAATTCCTTCTTTATTTATTATGCCTTTCGCTGGTGTTTTGGCAGACCGGTTTAACAGATTGAAAGTTATTATTATATCTCAAGCTGCTGCAATGATTGTAGCTTTTATTCTTGCATTCTTCGTTTTAACCGATACTGTTACTATTCCCATAATACTTGTGTTGGCTGCTGTTAATGGAATTATTCTGGCATTCGATACGCCTTTTAGAAATTCTTTTGTGCCTGATATGATTACTAAAAAAGAAGATCTTAGTAATGCAATAGCTCTCAATTCTTCACTTTTTAACCTTGCACGATTTATTGGCCCGCCAATAGGTGGGTTGCTTATAGTAGCAGTGGGAGAGGGGTGGTGTTTTTTTATTAATGGTGTTAGCTTTTTGGCTGTAATTATTTCATTATTTGCCATGAAGGTGAAAGTAAAAATCCGCGAAAGAAGAAAAGCATCATTGTTGTATGAACTAAAAGAAGGTGTTTTTTATGCTTTTAAAGAAAAATCATTGCGGTATTTATTGCTTCTTGTAGGAGTTAGTAGCTTGTTTGGCTTGCCTTTTCAGCCATTGCTTCCTGTATTTGCAGCAGATGTTTTAAAAGGTGAGGCCGAGATGCTCGGGTTGCTTACAGGGGCTCTTGGATTTGGCGCTCTTGTTGGCGCTTTTTTCCTTGCAGCAAATAAGAATATTTCCTCAATACCAGTAATTACTTTTCGCACGGCTTTATTGTTTGGAGCAGGTTTGTGCATATTTGCATTATCAAAAAGTATTGCTTTGTCTTTTATTATGATAGCTGCTACGGGCTTTGGAATGATAGTGCATTTCAACAGCACTAATTCAATAATTCAAAATATTAGCGATGAAGATAAACGAGGAAGGGTAGTAGCTTTATACAGCCTGTCATTTATGGGGATTACGCCACTGGGCAGCTTACTGGCCGGATGGGTGTCGGAATTTATCGGAGTGCCATACACCGTATTTGCTTTCTCATTGTTTTGTATTGTTTCAGCTCTGATTTTTGGCAAAAAACTACCTGTAGTATTTTATAAGCTGGCCAGAAAAACAAAAAAGAATTCTTAACGATTTTTACTACGTGTAAGAAACTATGCACTGGTTGTTTTATTTGTTATTGTTTTGTTCTTTAGCATAAAGTTTTTTTATTACACTTTGATACTTGTTGACAAGGTGTGTCCGTCGTAATTTTAAAGTAGCACTTAACTGCCCTGTTTCAACAGTCCATTCATGGTCAAGCAATTCAAACTTAACTATACGCTCATAATCACCTAAGAATGTATTGTAGTGGTTTACTTCTTTCTGAAGTCTTTTCCTTATCCTTGGCATAGCAATAATTTCTGAATTACTGGTATAGGGAATGCCTTTAACTTCACACCATGATTTAAGATGGTTGAAATCAGTAACAATTAATGCAGCAGCATATCTCTGGTTTTCTCCTACTACCATTATCTGGTCAATAAATGGAGATTCTTTAAACTTGTTTTCAATGATTTGTGGTGCAATGTATTTCCCAAAAGATGTTTTAAAGATTACTTTTTTCCTGTCGGTTATACGCAACTGGCCCTCGGGCTCAATAACACCAATATCTCCAGTGTGCAGCCAGCCATCTTCATCAATAACTTCCTTAGTAAGCTGCTCGTCTTTATAATAACCCTTCATTACTCCTGGGCCTTTAACAAGAATTTCACCGTCATCTGCAATTTTTACCTTTGTATTTTTCAGAACCGGCCCTACTGTGCCAAACTTAACCCCGTTGGGGCCAAAGTCACTCACTGCAATAACAGGTGATGTCTCGGTTAAGCCGTATCCTTCTATTATCCTAAGCCCAACAGCCCAAAATATTTGATTTAATCGTGGTTGTAAAGCAGCTCCACCACTTACTATTATATCCAGATTCTTCCCTAAAGCCTCTTTCCATTTGCTAAAAACTAATTTACGTGCAATTTTTAGCTTTAATGCATATATCGGGTTTCTCTTTTCTTTCCCGATTTCGTAATTCAGGCCTACATTATTTGCCCAAAAGAATATTACCTTCTTTATTCCTTTTAATGCTCTGCCCTTCATGATGATTTTATCATATACTTTTTCGAGTAGCCTGGGTACTGTGCAAAAAACATGCGGGTGTATTTCTTTCAAACTTTCAGCAATTACTCCCATATTACTAACGTAGTAAATTGATAAGCCCTTATAGAGGAACATATAATTCATCATTCTTTCGTAAATATGACAAAGCGGCAGGAAGCTCATTGCTCTGTGCTCCGGCCCATAAGGAGGAATATATGATACAGCTATAAAATTGCTTATTATGTTGGCGTGAGTAAGCATTACACCTTTCGGAACTCCGGTGGTGCCCGATGTATATATAATTGTTGCAATATCTTCACTCGTTATAGAGTCTTTTGTTTTTTGCAGAGCATCACTGTTGTAATTCTTTTTGCCATCCTCAATGAGCTCATTTAAATGTTTAAAACCAAAGAGATTTTTAAAAGTATATATATCTATAATGCTTGGGACATTTGGAACTATATGTTTAATCCTTTTATACATTTCTTCACCCGCAACAAATACCAGCTTTACTTCTGCATGTTTTAGTATGTATTCATAATCCTGATCGCTTATAGTCGGATAAATTGGAATATGAATTGCTCCTATTTGCTGAATGCCCATATCAAGCAAATTCCATTCAGGCCTGTTAAATGTTATTGTGGCAATTTTGTCATCTTTTTTTATACCTAAAGCCATTAGCCCGGCACTTATGTAATCTGTGAGATTTTTAAAGTCTTCAGATGAATACTTTTTCCATACGCCTTCATCTTTTCCGGCCAATGCATCTGTTTTGTCAGGACAAAGCCCATTGTAATGAGTTATCAGGTCAAATATTCTGTTAATCTTCATAAGAGTTGCTATCTGTTTGATTATTAATAAATTAAATCATACGTATGTTTAATAAAATAAATAACTAAATTATGAAAAATTTTTAAACGCAAAGAGTTTTTTCTGATTTTTTATTGGGTTTTTGGAGGGTCTTAAACATTTGTTGCGATAAAACTATAAAGAGTCTTAAAAAATATATGCCTTTACTTACTTTTATCAGCAACTATCATTTTGGCTTATAATAAGGTTTTGTTGTGAAGAAGCCGGGTTTTCAACGTTTTTGAAAATCAAAAACGTTGAAAACCTTTAGAAAAATTAATTCAATGGCTTCATATTTAAAATATTCACTTTATTGATGCTATAGGTTTTTACAGGTAAAGGAGTTTGTCTGCAGCTTTACCTGCATAAAAACGAATAGCATTATTTTCACTACTTCTTCATTTCAGTGTAATACTTGTAGAAGTATGGAATAGTTTCAATTCCATTATAGAACTGCTCTAACGGATAGTTTTCATTTGGTGAATGAATTGCATCCGATTCAAGGCCAAAGCCCATTAAAATTGATTTAATTCCAAGAACTTTTTCAAAAAGTGAAATAATAGGAATACTTCCACCGCTTCTGTAGGGAATTGGTTTAACACCATAAATTTCTTCAAAAGCTTTGCTGGCTGCCTGGTACTCAATAGTGTCAGTTGGCGACACATAACCTTCACCGCCATGCAATACTTTTGCTTTAACTTTCACATAAGGTGGCGCTATTGATTCAAAATGCTTAATAAACAATTCTGTTATCTTTTTTGAATCCTGGTGAGGTACAAGTCTCATAGAAATTTTAGCATGGGCTTTTGATGGCAATACGGTTTTTGCGCCTTCTTCTGTATAACCACCCCATATACCGTTAACATCAAGGCTTGGCCTGATACCAACTCTCTCCATTGAAGAGTATCCATCTTCACCATCTACTTCATCAACATCAACAGCTTTTTTGTATGCTGCTAGGTCGAAAGGTGCTCTTGCCATATCTTCTCTTTCTTCTTTACTTACAACTTCAACATCATCATAAAAACCCTTTACAGTTATTCTTCCTTTTTCATCAGTAAGAGATGCTATCATTTTGCAAAGTACGTTTGCCGGGTTAGCAATTGCGCCGCCAAATAAGCCTGAATGCAGGTCGCGGTTAGGGCCTGTTACTTCTACTTCACAAAACGATAAACCTCTGAGGCCGGTTGTTATTGAAGGAATATCAGGAGCAAGCATTGTTGTGTCTGATACAAGAATTACATCAGCTTCTAACTTTTTCTTATTATCATTGCAAAACTTTTCAAGGCTTGGAGAACCTATTTCCTCTTCTCCTTCTATCATAAATTTTACATTACAAGGCAACTGATCTGTCTTTACAAGATATTCAAAAGCTTTAAAGTGCATAAACATCTGTCCTTTATCGTCATCAGCACCCCTTGCATATATTTTTCCATCCCTTATCTCCGGCTCAAATGGTTCGCTTTCCCACAAGTCTAATGGCTCCACAGGCTGAACATCATAGTGGCCATATACCATAATAGTTGGCAATGAAGGGTCAATGATCTTTTCGCCAAAAACTACCGGATGGCCTTCTGTGTCAAGTACTTCCGCCATGTCGGCACCATCTTTTATAAGATAGTCCTTAATCCAGTTAGCTGCCTTGTACATGTCGTCTTTGTGGCTCTCTTTTGAGCTGATTGATGGAATTCTTATCAATTCAAACAAGTCTTCAAGGAATTTCTCCTTATTTGTCTCAATAAAATTTTTTAAATCTTTCATAATGTTTGATGAATTGTTAATAATTTGATTTAATAAATAGATAATTTGATTTTCTTTAATTAAAAACGTGACAAAAATATAAAATTGACTGATTTAAAAAAATTAATTCTTTAAAAACAAGGGTTTTACTTAGAAAATTATATTAATATTTTTTGTTACTTTACTTTATTTTTTGCTTAATTTAGTTTTTTTGCAACTTTCTTTAAAAGTATTTGCTTGATAGTTGTAATTGCAAAAAGTATTGACTAAGATGATAAGGCGCATAGCAAAATATATACGGTATAAAACGAATCCGGCTGTCAGAGTTGCTGTAATTTATGTTTTTTTTAGTTTTTTATGGATTTTATTCTCTGATATGTTAGTCGAACTTCTTTTTAAAGATGTTAGCACTCTTACAAAGGCTCAGACAGTTAAAGGCTGGTTTTTTGTTAGTGTTAGTGGTATAATTATCTATGTGCTTGTGAGTCGTTCTATCTCTGATTTGAGCAAAACCAGGAAATCACTTGACATTGCTTTAAACTTTCATAAAACTTTATTTGATGAATTCCCACAGCCAATTTATCAAATGAGTCCAGAGGGAAAAGTTGTTTATCAAAATTCAAAGTGTAAAATGCACCCCGGGTTAAATAAAACTCATTTGCTTGATAATATGTGGCTGAAAAATGTCCATCAGGACGACAGGCATACAGTGCTTGAGCTTTACAGAAATGCTATAACCTCAGAAGAATCCTATAACATTGAATACAGATTGCTCCAACCTGATGGAGCATACAAGTGGGTTCTCGATATTGGTTCTCCGTATTATACCCCAACAGGTGTTATTAAGGGATTTATCAGCACTTTTGTTGATATTGATGATAAGAAGGGCTTCGAAAAAGAAATAAAGGATACATTGGAAATGTATAGTAGCTTATTTGCTAATAACCCGAACCCAATGTTTGTTTATGATTTAAATACTTTAAAAATTCTTGAAGTAAACAATGCTGCTGTTAGTCTTTATGGCTTTGCTAAAGAAGAGTTTATAAATCTGACTCTAAAAGATATCACTTATACTTATAAAGAAAATGATTATTTATTGCATAGTGATGAAATAGTTAATAAAGAAAGTAAACACATCAAAAAAAACGGCGATGAAATTTATGTTAGTACTTATGTGAATAAACTTCCTGCTTTTAAAGGATATAATGCCGGCATATTAGTAGTACAAGATATAACCAGAAGTAAAAATGCTTTTGAAGAACTATCAGAAAGTGAGGAGCGCTTTAAAACAGTCTTTAAAACAACACCTGAAGCAAACTTGATTCTGTCAAAACAATTGATTGTGTTGGATGTAAACAACTCTGCCAGTGTGTTTTTCAGTAAAACCCCCAATGAACTTAGGGGTATATCATTACACGAGTTATTTAGCATAAAACACAATAAACTTTTCCTTGACTTATTTGAAGAGGTTGATCAAAGAGGGTTTTCGCAAAGAATATTACATTCAAAAGATATTGGCAGCAAGGAATTTTCTGCAGAAATTATTGCATTAAGTTTTTTAGAAAAAGGCAGTAAAAGGTATTATTTAAGCTTAAAAGATATTACAGAAAAGATTGCCATTTCAAGAGCCCTGGAAGAATCGGAAAGGAAGTTGAGCATCCTCATAAATAATTTTCCGGGAATGGTTTACAGGTGTAGTTTTTCACCAACCTATTCAATGGAATATGCCAGTAAAGGCTGTTATAATCTAACCGGCTATAAACCTGAGCAATTGGAAGGAGACAAGGAAGTATCTTTTGGTGCTTTAATACACCCCAAAGACAGAAAGCGCGTATGGGATGAAGTTGATGAGCAAATTTATACCGGAAAGCCTTTTAATATTATTTACAGAATAATAACTGCTGATAATAAAGAAAAATGGGTTCAGGACCAGATAACAGGTGTGCTTGACAGTAAAAGTAAAACGATATTTATTGAAGGTTTCATTTCTGACATTACAGAAGAAAAGTTGGCTAAAGATACCCTCTCAGCACAAATGAAAGAACTCGCCAGGGTAAACTCAGAACTTGAACGTTTTACCTATACAGTAGCCCATGACTTAAGAAGCCCGTTAGTTACTATTTCAGGGTTTCTTGAAACTGCAAGGGAAAGTGGATTGAAGGGAAACATAGAGCAGATGGATAAGGATATCAGCAGAATACAAAAAGCTGCAAAAAAAATGCATTACTTACTTGAAGACTTATTGTACTTGACAAGGGTAGGTAATGTTTCTGGCGACTTCAAACCCTTCTCAATGAACAAACTTGTTAGTGAAATTCTGGAAAACAATAAAGAAAGAATTAAAAAAGCTGATGCAAAAATTATTGTTGGTGAACACTTGCCGGAAGTAATTGGTGACAGGAACCGCATAGAAGAAGTATGGCAAAATTTACTTGAGAATTCTCTGAAGTTTACACGTGATAAAAAACCTGAAATAAGAATTGAGGAACAAAAAAATCTCTTTTCTT
>PWND01000140.1 GCA_003557965.1 Bacteroidales bacterium
CTAATGCATCACTATACGCATTATTTCTTAAGCGTACTTCATACTGATCCGGTTCTTTTTCACATGCTAAAAACATAGTACTAACAAATATCAGTAATAACAAAACACTTAATTTGTTTTTTAATTTTTTCATAATGTTTTAAAATTTAAATTATTAATTAATTGATTGTATTTAGCCTTACCGTTAAATATTAAGCTATTATTTCTGATAAGGCTTTTAAAAAAAATATTGTTTTTTAAAGCCTTGTGCAACTCCGGTTTACTTAGCAGTTAGTATAACCGGAGATACAGCCAGGCATAAATTTTCTTATTATTAATACTCGATAGTTCTGGTTATTTTAATATCTCCTATGGTCATATTTGTCCAGTTGCCATTGCCATCTTTCTGCTTTTCAATGTTTTTCCGGATAGTTTCACCATTAGATGTTACAGTCATTTCACTATCTGAAAAATTTATGGTGCCTGCATTTTTCTCTTCGAGCAATAGAGTTGTTTCAAGTATATGAGGATCGCCCCATGCCGGGCCCATTTTATCAACAGCAGCTTTTATAGCATATCCAAATCCGGACTCTCTGTCGCGTAAAATTTTAGTTGAGTTAAAGTCAATAGTGCTAACAGAAAAATCATCTTCCAACGCAAACTTATATAACGTACCTGTATACCCCAAAGCATCTTCTTTCACTGTTTGGGCACCAAAGCCAAAAAAAGCTCCCTCACGATACCACCATCTGTCTTTAAGCGCTGAGTTTTGGATTACAATATTACCATCGAAGTCATACATAACGTTTATTCCCTGGTTTCCCTGCCATTTTGCCTTTGTATTTGTTTTTATATCATCAGTTCTAATGCGGGTAACAAGATTGAAATAAGTATCACGGTTGGTGCTAGGTAGCATTACAGAAGCATTTTTCTGGTTTGTGGATATTGTTCCGTCAGGCGTTTTAATTTTTATCCTGTAAGAATTAGTTAAAGGAAACAAGATGGTTTTTTTAATAGTATAATCAGCTATTTTATTGCCATTTTTTGTGATAGTTCCTTTAACTTCCTTAGGTTGTTCTAAACCGAGATTTAGTGAAACAAACTCAACGGGTACATCAAGATCAGGAATCATCTGTGATAAGAACATATTAATGCCCCACTCTCTTGCTGCAGTTGATGCACTTTCCCTTGCTTCTCTGTCGGCCAGGAAGTGAATAAAAGCTGGATTCATAACTTCAATGCCGGGAAAATAGCTATCCAGCATGCGCTTGAAGATGTGTAAACTTGCAATTGACTCCTCATCATAAACGCCAACCCTGCTCAAGCCTATTACTTCACCATTTCTGTTTGTAGATTCTCTCCATTCAATAAAATTCATTCCGATAGCTTTATCTATATGATAATGTGCCTGCTCGCTGTTACCTGAAAGGAAGTATGCTACAGCAAGGTTGTTGTGAACAGTCCACACGTTATCATCGTTTACCGGACCATCATCCCCGGGCTGATGTCTGCTTAGCATCTCTTGCCAATATGCTAAATTCTCTCTTACTCTGATTTGATATTCTTCGTTGCGATGTTGTCTGTTAAAAGATTCTATTAATTCTCCAAGTTCATCCTGCTTGTCGCTTGCTACACTGCGTTCGCTTCTATCAAGGCCTCTTACAACATATACAGGTACATCTATTCTTGCAAATCTTAATCCATACCTGTTAATAACTTCTTCTAAAGCCCATCTTCTGGCCAGGTCAATCATTGAGTTATCCTTTGCTTCAGCACCAGCCATCATATCACCAACGCCTCTACCAACAATCCAGTAAGGGCCATCAGAATGAAGTAACTGCCTTGTTTGTTGTCCTGCGGCCTTGCCATGTAATCTGAATTCTACTTTTGCACCAATTGAATTGTTACCGGTATGAGCCTCTGGTTCAAAAAGAATTTCCTCAAGTTCAAGGTTTTGTGCCCGCTCTTCTGCTGATACTAACACTTCAAGGTAGTATGATCCATCAGCAGGAAATACATCAGGAATGAGAATCCTGGTGCCACCACTTACTTCTCTGTCGGATATTGCTCCTGCCTCATCGTCAACAAACCTGCCAAGGGCACTGCCGCCGCCACCTGAGTCAGAACCACCACCAAGAAGAGCTTGTCTCTTAATAGTAACTTCTACATACCTGGCTTTATCGGCAGGGTTTTCGGTTGGAAATTGCAACCTTGTTAATGAATATGTATCGGTACGATACGGCCTTCTTAATTGCGCATTTACTGGTATTATAATCATAAAAGCCAGCACTGCTAATAGTAAATGTTTTAATCTCATAATTCTAAAATTTTAAAAGTGAATAATTTGTTTTTAATAGGTTTGTATAATGTTTGTGTTTATTGATAACCCGATTTCATAAAGCTTCAGGCCTGCTTTGTCATATTAGTTGCAATGTGATTTCTGTTTTGAAAAGAAATTTTTAGAAAATTTTAATTCTTAACATAATTACAGGAAGGAGTTAATGAACACTTTTTTTCAGAAGTTATGATGAAAGCTGAATTTATTATTTAGCAGAGAAAAGAAAATGTATTATGTCTTTAATAATTACTATATTTGGCTTTTGCTTGATGTTGTATTAATAAATAAAATCTGATTATGAATAAGAGTTTTTATAATCCGTGGCATAATGTTAGCCCTGGTAATAACATCCCCCACACAGTTAATGGAATTATTGAAATCCCCAAAGGAACAAGAGCCAAATATGAGCTGGATAAAGAAAGTGGCTTACTTAAACTTGACAGGGTTTTATATACTTCTGTGTATTATCCTGCCAATTATGGGTTTATCCCCAAAACATATTGTAAAGATAAAGACCCTTTAGATATCCTGATTATGTCGCAGATAGATGTTATTCCAATGTGTATTGTGGAAGCAAAAGTAATTGGTGTTATGAGTATGATGGATAATAATGTTGCTGATGACAAGCTTATTGCTGTTGCAGCGGGCGACCCAAGTGTAAATCATGTTAATGACATTTCGGAGTTGCCCGAACATTTTGTTTCTGAGCTGAAGAACTTTTTTGAGGATTATAAAAAACTTGAAAACAAAAAGGTAGAAGTAGAAGAGTTTTTAGATAAAAAAACAGCTCTGGATATTTTAATGGAAAGCCTTGAATTATACAAAGTGACATTCAATAACGATTAAATCCAACTATATTTCAGGAGATAATGAATGTGCCCAAGTAACTGTATTGTTTTGGGTACAAAACACCTAAAGCAAATAGTTGTAAGGCAATGCAGATTTTAAAAGCAGATTCTTGATTTAGCTTAAAGATTGATTAACCTGGGATGCTTTTTCGATAATTTCCTGGTATTCTTCCGGTGTGATATCGCTAAAGAAGTAATGAACCGGATTAACTTTTACACCATGCCTTATTACTTCATAATGCAAGTGAGGTGCTGTAGAAACTCCGGTGCTGCCTACATATCCAATAATTTCGCCGCGCACAACTTCTTGCCCGACTCTAACATTTAATTTGCTCATGTGGGCATATAGTGTTTCGTAGCCATAACCATGATTTATTTGAGCCATTATACCATATCCGTGCCTGTTTCTTTCTGCCCTGGTTACAACACCATTACCTGTTGCATATATAGGTGTGCCTGTAGGAGCAGCAAAGTCAACTCCGGTATGAGGCCTCATAGTTTTATATACAGGATGAATCCTTGGCCCAAAACCGGAGATAAGCCTTTCACTACCTTTCTTGAGAGGCACTATAGCCGGAATTGAGGCCAGCATATTTGCCTTGTCTTTGGCCATTTCAAATACCTCATCATAGGAAATTGACTGCACATACATTTGCCGTGCAAGCTTATCTATACGCTTTACTGTGGAAATAATCAAATCACTGTTGTCGAAACCTTCATACTTGATATAACGATCGGCACCACCAATGGCAGCCTCTCTCTGAGTAGCCGGAATAGGGTCTGCTTCAAAAATAACCCTGTATATGTTGTCATCGCGATACTGAATATCTTCTAATACATTTGCTAAAAATTCAACCCTGTCATTTAAATATTCGTATTGTACCTTATACTGCCTTATTTCTCGTTGCAGCATTTTTTCTTTCGGTGACTCAAAAAATGTGTAACCAAGTGCTAAAATAATAGCAGATAAAACCATTCCTGCTAATACAATTCTTAGAAACTTTTTAAACTTATCTTTAAAAGTTTCCTTAACAGGTTCAACTACTAATGACTTGGTATTAAACTGGTATCTTACTTTTCCCATATAGGAATTTTTGATAATTTTATTCTATTTCGTTTCCCAAAAACTAATTACAACAATTAAATAGTTATTTCTAAAAACGTTGTCAAAAATAACTATTTATTTATTATATTGAACGAATGTATATTAATTTCGTTACAAATCTAAGAAAAAATAAATTACTTTTGCCATTTATTATATTTAAAATTTATATTAATTATTTTTAAAACATATTCATTAACAATGAATTCGAATAAAATTCGTCAGACTTTTCTTGATTTTTTCAAACAAAAAGAGCATGTCATTATCCCTTCAGCTCCTATGGTTGTTAAGGATGACCCCACTCTTATGTTTACTAACGCGGGAATGAATCAATTTAAAGATGTTTTTCTTGGGAATATTCCGATTAGGCATAAACGTATTGCTGACACTCAAAAATGCCTCAGGGTATCAGGAAAACATAATGACCTTGAAGAAGTCGGGCATGATACATACCATCATACGATGTTTGAGATGCTTGGCAACTGGAGTTTTGGTGATTATTTCAAAAAAGAAGCTATTGAATGGGCATGGGAACTTTTAACTGAAGTATATAAAATTGATAAATCAAGGATATATGTTACCGTTTTTGGCGGCGACAAAACGGAGAATCTTGATGTTGATAAAGAAGCATATAATTATTGGAAAAATATTATAGAAGAAGACAGAATTCTTTATGGCTCAAAAAAGGATAATTTTTGGGAAATGGGAGATTCAGGGCCATGTGGCCCATGCTCAGAAATTCATGTTGACATTAGAGATGATATTGAAAGAAAAAAAACACCGGGCGCCAATTTGGTAAACATGGATAACCCTGAAGTAATTGAAATATGGAACCTTGTTTTTATTGAGTTTAACAGGCTTTCTAACGGCTCCCTGGTTAATTTGCCAAACAAACATGTTGACACAGGTATGGGATTTGAAAGACTGTGTATGATTCTACAGGAAAAAAAATCAAACTACGATACTGATGTGTTTCAGCCACTGATAAGCGATATTGCTAAAAATTCCGGAATTATATATGGCAAAGATGAAAAATCTGATATTGCTATGCGTGTAATTGCCGACCATGTTAGAGCAGTTTCGTTTGCTATTGCTGACGGAGAAATTCCATCTAACAATAAAGCCGGATACGTAATAAAAAGAATTTTAAGAAGAGCTGTAAGGTATGGCTATACTTTCCTTAACTTCAAAAGCCCCTTCGTAAATCAGCTTGTTCCGGTTCTTGTTGAGCAAATGGGAGAACAATTTCCCGAGTTAATGGCTCAAAAAGCACTAATACAAAAAGTTATTTTTGAAGAAGAACAAGCATTTCTGAGAACACTTGAAACTGGAATCATAAAGTTTGAAAAATACATTGACTCTCACAAAGAACAGAAAGTTTTAGATGGGAAGTTTGTTTTTGAACTTTTTGACACATACGGCTTTCCGGTTGATCTTACCAGCCTTATGGCAAAAGAAAAGTCACTGGAAATTGACATGAAAGGCTTTAATGATGCTTTAAATCAACAAAAAAACCGTAGCCGGTCTGCAGCAGATTTAAGTGTTGAGGATTGGAATGTACTTGATGATAAAGCAGGTGATACTGTTTTTGTTGGTTATGAAAACCTGGAAGCGGAAGTTAGCCCGGTAAAGTATCGCAAAGTAAAATCAAAAAATAAAGAGTTTTTCCAGGTAGTTTTAAATAAAACACCTTTTTATGCTGAATCCGGCGGACAGGTTGGAGACAGAGGGCTGCTGATTTTTGAAAATGAAGAAATACCTGTAATTGATACGCAAGTTGAAAATAAACTTGTTGTTCATATTACAACAAAAATACCTGCAAAGTGGAGTAAGGCTTTGGCAAAAGTTGATGCTTCGAAAAGATTACTTACTGAAAATAACCATACAGCAACTCACTTACTGCATTCTGCTTTAAGAAAAGTGCTTGGAGAACATGTTCAACAGAAAGGTTCTTTGGTTGATGACAGCAGGCTTAGGTTTGATTTTTCACACTTTTCTAAAATGACCAATGAGGAAATTATTAAAGTTGAAGAGCTTGTGAACTCCAAAATTCGTGAAAACATTACAATTGATGAACACAGAAATATTTCTATGCCCGAAGCAAAAAAGATGGGTGCTTTGTCATTGTTTGGTGAAAAGTATGATGAAAATGTCAGGGTGATTAGCTTTGATAAAAACTTTTCTTCAGAACTGTGTGGCGGAACACATGTTGGCCAAACAGGCAGGATAGGATTGTTTAAAATAGTTTCGGAAGGGGCTATAGCTGCTGGTATTAGAAGAGTAGAAGCAGTTACTGGTAAAAATGCAGAGGATTTTATCAATACCAAATTTGACGAGCTTGATGCGATAAAATCAAAACTAAAAAACCCTAAAGATATAGTTAAAGCAGTTGAAGGTTTGATTAAAGAAACGGAGCATCTTAAAAAGCAAAACGAAAGCCTTCAAAAAGAAAAGATGGGGAATGTTGCAGAAAACCTCTCTTCAAAAGTTGAGAATATAAATGGAATAAACTTCCTGGCTGAAAAGATGAATGTTAGCCCGCAGCAGGCAAAAGACCTGGTTTTTCAAATGAAAAATAAAATTGATAATTTATTTTGTGTATTAGCTCATATTCATGAAGGCAAGCCGGGAATAACAGTGATTATCAGTGATAAACTGGTTGCAGAAAAGCAGCTTAACGCGGGGTCAATAGTAAGGGAATTGGCTAAAAATATCAAAGGCGGTGGTGGAGGGCAGGCTTTCTTTGCCACAGCAGGAGGGAAGGATGTACAGGGAGTTGATAAAGTATTAAGCGAAGCTAAAAAATTTATTTCATAAAATGTTTTTTTAATAATTTATTATCATCAGGATTTGTCACGAAAGAAAAGAAACAAATTATATAAAGAAGTATTCGAGAGTGTCAGGATAAGTGATTTTGCAGCAGAGGGCAAAGCATTATGCCGCATTAATGACATGGTTGTTTTTGTCAGAAATGCTGCCCCCGGCGACTTAGCTGATATACGCATTACCAAAACAAAAAGAAAATTCCTTGAAGCTGAAATAATTAATATTCACGAAAAGTCGGAGTTTCGTGAAGACCCTTTTTGTCCGCACTATGGTGTTTGTGGAGGATGCAAGTGGCAGCACCTGAAGTACAAGCAACAGTTATTTTTTAAGCAGCATCAGGTTGTTGATAATATTGAAAGAATTGGGAAAATACCTAAAAGCGAATTTAATTTACTCCCCATTAAAGGTTCTGAAAAAACAAAATTCTACCGAAACAAGCTGGAGTTTTCTTTTACCGATAACAGGTGGCTAAGTCCTGAAGAAATAGATAGCAAAAATATTATCACTGATAAAAATGGCCTGGGCTTTCATGTGCCCGGATGTTATGACAAAGTACTGGATATTGATAAATGTTACCTGCAGCCTGAACCATCCAATAAAATAAGGCTTTGGCTTAAGGAATACGCAATTAGAAATAAGCTGGAGTTCTATGATGTTAAACATCAAAGCAAAGGCTGGCTTAGAAATGTTGTAATTAGAAATAACACTAAAGGAGATTTTCTTGTAAATATTGTTGTTTCATGGCAGGATGATGAAAAGCTTGAAAAATTGTTTGATGAGCTTGCCAAAGTATTTCCGGAAG
>PWND01000068.1 GCA_003557965.1 Bacteroidales bacterium
AGCTAATGACGGATATTCTTTTCTTAGCTGGACAGATGAAAATAATAACATAATTAGTGATGATGCAAACTTTACTTATACTATGCCAGCATCTGACAAAACACTGACAGCTAACTTTGTTATGATTGAATATAATGTTATTGTTTTTGTTGATCCGGCAGGGTCAGGAAGTGTTACAGGTTCAGGTGTTTACAACATGAATGACTTGGTAAGCCTCGTTGCCACTGAAAGCGATGGTTTTGAATTTTTAAACTGGACTGATGATAATAATGTTGTATTGCACAACTCGGCTACATACAGCTTTTATATGCCTGCATCTGACTTAACACTTACTGCAAACTTTATTCCGCATACTGGCATTGATAAAGACGTGCTTTCTGATAAAATAAAATTGTTTCCAAATCCTGCTCAAAATGAATTCAACATTACATCAGTGTTGATGATAAACAGGGTTTTGATTACTGATGTAAATGGTAGGGTGGTTTATGAAAAAAATATTGGGGATAAAGAAACTCGTGTTTCTACAACTAATTTTAAACCAGGGCTTTATTTTGTGCGAATTTATACTAATGAAGAAGTGTTTATTAAAACAATAGGTGTACAGCCTTAGTATTTAACGCACTGAACACATTTTAATTTGTCCAAAATCAGATTTGCATCAATTTTCAATTTGGAAAACGCAAACCATTTTTTACCAAGGTCTTTTAAAGAAGCGCCTATGTGGTACAGGTCTTTATTGTCAATTATCAAGAATCTGTCGTGACATTTTTCTAGCTTTTTTAATTCTATTATTGGATATTGGGCATTGTGCATATTCCGGCGAAAACGGACACCTGTTCCGAATGAAAGCGGACACTTTTTTTGAAAATAAAAAGAACACTTTTCTCAAAAAAATATTTACGTAAAATTAAACTTTTTAATCATCATTTTTCAAAAATTTTCTCATTGATTCTCCTTTTAAACTTATACGATAAGATCCATTCACGAGCCTGTCCATAATTGCATCAGCAATAGTTGGGTCTCCAATGATATCATGCCATTGGCTAACAGGTAGTTGTGAAGCAATGATAGTTGATTTTTTGCTATGCCTGTCATCGATGATATCCAAAAGCATTGAGCGTGATTTTGCTTCGAAGGGTTTTAGCCCAAAGTCGTCTAATATCAGTAAATCCATTTTTTCAATTTTTGTTAGCTCTTTTAAGTAAGTTCCATCTGCTTTAGCATAAATTAGTTTGTCAAATAGCTTGTTTGCCGTTACGTAAAGAGTTTTATATTCGTTCACGCAAGCTTGGAAGCCTAAAGCACAAGCTATAAATGATTTTCCTGCACCAGTAGGACCAGTTATTAAGATATCCCTGTTTTTATATATCCAGTCACAGGTTTGTAACCTGATAAGTTGGTTCTTATCAAGGTTTCTTTCGGGTTTATAATTAATGTGTGCAAGATTGGCTTTTTGCTTGAGCCTTGCAGCTTTTAAATGCCTGTTCCGGATGGGGCCTGCTTTCAAGAACTTTTTTAATAACCTTTTCTACTTCCGGGGATATGTTTTTAGCCCAATTAATAAATTTTTCAGGCTTCCACTTGGTAACAAATTGATGATTTTGCGGCCTGTGTTCTTCTTTCGTTGTATAGCCATAAAGTTTTCTGTTACGATGATGAGTGGCCATGCGCTGGTTATTATAAAATATCTCAATGCAGCTTGAACTGCAGCTTATAAAAACTGTTTTGCCGGTTAATTGAAAAGGCACACTATAGTAATGTTTGTCCGCCTTTAGATATACATGATGGTTATATTGAACCTTGCTTTTGAAAAATTCTTTAAACTCATAAGTTTCAACAGGCAAAGGCTTAAGTTCGTTTTTTTCAAGCTCGTTAAATAATTGCAATCTTGAAGTTTCCTTTCCCTGGAACAACATTTGATTATGTTTGTCCAGTTGCTCCCATAAAGCTTGATTTAATTCATCTAAAGAATAAAAGGTTTGATTTCGTAAAGGAGCATAAATTCTTTGATATGCTGTTCGCACAAAGTTTTCAGCCAAAGATTTGTCCTTAGGATGCAATGCCCTGGCTGGTAAAACAACTGTGTTATAATGCCTTGCAAAATCCTGGTATGTTTCGTTTATCTCTGGTTCATATTTATCACTTTTGTTTACTGCTGACTTCAAGCAATCGGGTACAATTGCCTTGGGAACTCCACCAATAAATCCAAGAGCATTACCGTTAACCTTTACCCAATCAGGTTTTGTCTGTGATGGCACAGCTTCTATATATGATAATTGACTGCATCCTAATACTGTTACAAAAACTTCATGCTCTCTTACTTCACCTGTTTGGGGGTTTACAACCGGAAGTTTTTTACCTGCAAAGTCAACATACATTTTATCACCAGCCTTATGTTCAATGTGCATGCTTACTTTCTGGGTTTTACTCCATTGATAAAAGTGATTACAATATTGACTGTAACCATAACCATCAGGATATCCTTCCTTATATTCCTGCCACAAAAGCTGCATGGTTACTCCATGGCGTTTAAGCTCTTTTTCAATGTGTAAAAATTGACTTGAAAGAATATTATATCTGGGATTGTTTGGTCGTTTATGTATGTCAAGCGTAGATACTAAATCTTTGTCTGATAAATTCATTGCCTGTGTTAATGTCAAGCCGCTTCTATTGAAACCGGCAATATATTCCCCCGCTGCCGTTTTACCTATACCGATAGCTCTTGCTGCCTGTCGGATACTTAATCCTTGTTGGAATTTTAATCGTAATAATTCTCTTACTTTTCTCATATTTATTCGTTTATTGGCCATAGTAATGTTGTTTAAAATTAATATGGCACAAAGATGAGAAAAGTGTCCGTTTTGCCCGGAATGGGTGTCCGTTTTGAATCGGAATCAATGTCCGCTTTATTCCGGAACAGGTGTCCGCTTTAAATCGGAATCACTGTCCGCTTTGCTCCGGAATGAGTGTCCGTTTTGCAGCGGAATGGGTGGTCGTTTTGACCCGGATTTTGCACATTGTGTTTATTTATATCAAGCTTAAGTTGGTTGTTGATATTTGATGTGTATAAAGTTGCATTCACATTGTTTTCTCTTTTAGTTAACAGCGTCAATATACTTTCATCAATATAATTATCAATGATAACTATTGAGGATTTGGCAGATCTAACTATTCTTGATAAAAATGTGTAAGCGTCAAATATTTGGCCTTCAAAAAATATTCCTTCAGTTGGAGTTAAACTGGTTCTAATTCGTAAATCAAATTTATCAATTTTTGATTTTAGATCATTAACGTCATTCTCGATTTTCTCAAAACGGTGGTTTAATGCATATCCTTTTAATAAATAATCCTTAAGAATTTTGTTGGCCCAAATTCTGAACCGGGTGCCTCTAAATGAATTTACTCTATATCCAATTGAAATAATCATATCCAGGCTATAGTGGTCAATTAACCTTTTTACGTTTCTATTACCCTCAATTTGAACTGTTCGGAATTTCCGAACAGTTGCTCCAGGTTCCAACTCTTTTGTTTGGTATATGTTTTTAATATGCTCACTGACATTTGCTTTGCTAGTTGCAAAAAGCTTTACTATTTGCATTTGCGTCAACCATATCGTCTCTTCCTCAAGTCTTACTTCAAGCTTTTCTGATTCAGAGTTTGGCTTATATATTATAATTTCATCCTTCATTTTCAATTATGTCAATTAGTGTGCTTTATGGAACACATTTTAATTTGTCCAAAATCAGATTTGGACCAATTTTTAATTTGGAAAACGCAAACCATTTTTTGCCAAGGTCTTTTAAAGAAGCGCCTATGTGGTACAGGTCTTTATTGTCAATTATCAAGAATCTGTCGTGACTATCATTGAACTGTTTTAATATAAGATTTTTGTATTGAGTGTTGAATTTATCAGCATCCTGCCGGATTTTATTGGTGATGTTTTTTGAATATATATAAACCTCAACCCCTGATGATTTCTTCTTGCTTAACAGCGTTAAGACTTTTTCATCCACGTAATTATCAATAAGAATTATTGATTTTTCTGCCTTTTTAACCAAATCGGAAACAAACACATGAGCATCAAAGACTTGCCCATTAAAAAAGATGCCTTGTTTTGGTAGTTCTTTGCTTTCGAGGGCTTTGAATATTTTATTGAAATTATCATCATGTGCAATCAGTTTTTGGTCTATTCTATGAAATTTTTCAAAAATATCAGCATTTTTCATCAAGTAATGTCTCATTTCAACAAAAGCTGCCATAATCCTGATACTTACTTTTATTGCTGTTGGGCTTTTTAAAATTGCTGAAAGCATTGCAACACCCTGTTCTGTGAAAGCATAAGGCACATATCGTTTTTTACTCCAATTGGATTTTGCGGTCACAAATTGTGACCGCAAATTAGTGTATTCTTTTTCAGACAACTGAAACATAAACTCTTTCGGAAAGCGACCTGTATTTCTCTTAACTGCCTGATTTAAAGCTTTTACCCCAACTTCATATAATAGCGCAAGATCGCTATCAATCATAACTTGACATCCTCTTATTTCGTAAATTTTGTTTTGTATGTCTATTGTTGATAATTCATTTAAACTCATGATTCATTATTTATTTTAAAAATATTTTTTGGGATACAAATATAATATAAATGCAAATAAATTAGATATAGCGGTTAAAATAATCTACAAATAGTCTTTTATAAAACATTAATCTTAGTAAGTAATATTTCGGTGCGCTGCACCTTGCCTACATATATTCGACATTTTTGCTATAGATATTTAGCGGCGCTGCCGCTTGGAGGTAGTAATTCGGGCAGGTCAATCCGGACAGGTCAAGCCCTGTCCTTACAGTGATTCTGCTTGTTATCTTTAAGGCCGGTCAAGCCCGGTCTACACTAAAGATGCTGCGTACTTATGACGTGAAATCTGTCAATCCGGACAGGTCAAGCCCTGTCCTTACAGTGATTCTGCTTGTTAATTTTAAGGCCGGTCAAGCCCGGCCTACACTAAAGATACTGCGCACTAATGACGTGAAGTCGGTCACTGAAAATCAGGACTTGGCCTCCAATTTCTCAATTTCCCAATTTCCCAATCTTCCAATCCCCCAATTCACCAATCCACCAATCCCCCAATCCCCCAATTACCAAACCTTACACACAAACCCCGCTTGCATAAACTTGCTTACTTCGGTAACGAATGAAAGAATGATATCGCCACTTTCGAGCTTTTCTTCTCTTCTTATCTTGTCGAGGCAGAGGAAAACCATTGGTGGGCCTACATAGCCCATAGTTGACATTTTAGTATATAGTGTGTTTGGCGATATTCCGAGTTTTTGGCATTCTTCAATAATTGTTTCGGAAATATGCTTTGAAGGAAAGTTTACCTGGAAAAACTTTATTTTTTCTGTTTCAACAGGGTATTGGCTGAGCATCCTTTGCAGTCCTTTATAGAAAACAGATTTGCCATCTTCGTAAAATAGTTCTCTAAGGCTATCATTAAAAAGTTGCGCAAGATGGTGGTAGCCTTTTTCAAACTCCTCTTTAGGATTCATGTAATATGCAGGGCGCTTGTTTCCCATTGCCGAAGGCTTTTTGCCGCCAATAGACTCCATGTAGCAACTTTCCAGGTATAATCCTTTTTTAGAATCACTATCATCAGCTTCCAAAACCAGTGCCCCGGCTCCGTCACTAAGGAAATATCGCAACAATAGCTCCTCCTTTTTTGCCAGCGGCTGATTGTAGTACTCACTCCTAAGCTCGGATGATGATATTCCGCTTGATATTACCAATGCTCTTTTGTATCTGCCTGACTTGATAAACTCATAAGCTGTTAATAAGGCCTTATAGGCTGATGTGCAGTTGGCATGAATTGAAATTTCACCACAACTTGCAATACCCAAGGCTTCCTGTATCCTGACAGATGCTGTTGGCATCTGATCCTGGTGTGCACTGCCATAAGCGATAAAATCAATTTCTGAAGCATTTATTCCCGCGTTTTGTAACGCTGATTTAGCGGCTTTTACTGACATAGTTACATTATCATCGGTAAATTCTCTTGTCTTTGGGTCTAATGCAAAATGATAGTATTCAACTTCTACAAGTTCTGACATCACATTCTGCATCCTGTTATGCCATTTTTTAATCCTGGGGGGTATATTATTTAACTCTCCAAGGAAATAATCCACATCTTTGAATGGTATTGGTTTTCCGGGGAGAAAATGCCCCGACCCAGTAATTTTAATAAATCTGTTCATTATTTAATCTGTGATTCATAAATTTTATTATTTGCATAAATTATTCTTTTGGCTTTTTCTTCTATTTCTTCCTTATTACATATTTCGTCAACTAAGCCCAGGCTTAGCGCTTCTTCTGAGTTAATAGCCCTGCCTGTTAAGGTAAACTCCAAAGTTTTGCCACCACCGATGATTGCTGTTAAAGTGGAAATGCCTCCAAGTCCGGGCATTAAGCCGTATGATACTTCCGGTAATGCAATCAGGATGTTTTTTTGCGCTATTCTGTAGTTGGCAGTTAGTGCCAATTCAAAACCACTGACGTAGCAAATGCCTTTTAAAACGGCAACTTTAGGCTTAGAAACCTTATGTAAAATTTCTATCGCCCTTAGATTTTTCTCCATAGCCCCGGGCACAAGCCTGTCACTGTTTTTTACAATATTCAACAGCTCTTTAACATCAGCACCGCTTGAAAAGTGTCTGCCCTTAGATGAAATAATCAAACCCTTGAAGTCTTCATTAATAATTTCATTTTCACACACATCAAGCAATTCATCAAAAAATTTCATACTCATAACATTGCCGGGAGGGTTTATTAAATTTAACGTGGCAATGTTTTTTGTTTTTCCGTATAACAATGTATTGTAATGCATGGCTGGCTTTCTGCAAAATGTTACAAATTTAATGAAAATGTCATAACTATCTTTTTCTTTAAACTTATAAAAAATAACTAATTTTGAACTTTATCTGTTGTGTTATACACAGAGAGCAGGTTTAATATCCAATATAAACTAAATGAAAATTCACCTGATAGTAGTTGCCGGCGAAAATGACCCTTTACGAAAAGTAAATCCTTTCATGCCTTTATCATTGCCCATAATTGCAGGTTCGGCTCCTGAGCACGATTATAAGTTTACCGACCTTCTTTGGGAAGGTTATGACAGCATTGATTATGATGCCGATTTTGACTTGATAGGGATTAGCTTTAGAGTATCAGCAACAATTAAGGCTTATGAAATAGCTGATAAATTCAGGGAAAAAGGAAAAACGGTTATATTGGGTGGCTCGCAGCCATCGTCTGTTCCTCTCAAGGCTAAGCAGCATGCTGATGCTGTTGTTGTTGGTGAAGGTGAATTGATATGGCCGGTTTTGCTTGATGACATTAAAAAAGATGAACTGAAAGATTTTTATATCTGCTCTTCTCAAAACAAAAGAAACTTTGACGGATATAAAGTTTATCAAACTGATTTCCCTGAAACACTTGATTTCGCCCCTGCAATAAGGTCGCTGTATCGCGGAAAATATACCTTCGATATTGTTTATGCTGCAAGAGGATGCCCTGTTGATTGCACATTTTGCTCTGTAAGTAATATTTTTGGCAAAAAAATGAGGTATAAAAGCCATGATACTATTTTAGATGAGATAAATCAGTTTAAAAGGCACTTCTTCCTTGTAGATGATACCGCTTTTGGCCGAAAAGATTCTTATGATTATTACCTGGAATTATATAAGAAACTTCAAAAACTTCCCAAAAAAAGATTCTGGATTGCCCAGGCAAACCTTGATGCTGCCGCTGTTGAAAAAGGCCGTGAAGTTATCAGGCAAGCCTCCCTGTCAGGA